>JBIJDP010000125.1:0-6548 GCA_044344065.1 Opitutaceae bacterium | reverse complement strand
CTTGCGCAATTGCCAGCAGGAGCCCGAGTGGCACCCCGAGGGCGATGCGTTCACCCATACCCAGCTGTGCCTGGATGCCTTGGTCGCCCTGCCCGTCTGGACTGGCTCAAGCCCTGCCCAAAGGCGCGTCCTGATGTTTGCCGTGCTGGCCCATGATTTCGGCAAACCCGCCACCACGCGGCAGGAAATCAAGCGCGGCCGGCTGCGCTGGATCAGCCCCGGCCATGAAGCCGCCGGCGGTCCGCTCGCCGTGGCGTTTCTGCGCCGCATCGGCGCGCCGTTGGAACTCGACGCCCCGGTTTCCGCCCTCGTGGCCAATCACCTTGCCCATCACCACGGGCAGGAGCATTTCACCGACACCAGTGTGCGCCGGCTCGCCCGCCGACTCGATCCCGCCACCATTCAGGAGCTGGCGGCCGTCATGCGGGCGGACAGCAATGGCCGGCCTCCCCTCTCCTCGCCGGAAACCCACGCCCGGATCGAGGATTTGCTGGACTGCGCCCATCGTCTGGCCGTGCAAAGCGCCGCCCCGCAGCCGCTCATGCTGGGCCGGCATCTGCTCAGCCTCGGCCTGAAATCCGGACCAAGGTTCAAGGCCCTGCTGGATGCGGCCTTTCAGGCGCAGCTCGACGGCGCATTCCACGACGAGGCCGGCGGACTCGATTGGCTGCAAAACCATATGCAAACCCTTCCGGCTGTTTTCACCAACGATCAACCCCACCCGCCGCCATGCCCACCCAACTCGACCAACTGAAGCAATTCACGACCGTCGTCGCCGATACGGGCGACTTCATCAGCATGCGGGAATTCGCCCCGCGCGACGCCACCACCAACCCCAGCCTCATCCTGAAGGCCTCGGCGATGCCGGATTATGCCTGGCTGCTGGAGAAGGCGCTGGCCGACGCCGGCCGCACCGCCGCAGCCCCCGTGATCAATGACCGGCTGCTCGTGCTGTTCGGCTTGGAAATTCTCAAGATCGTGCCCGGCCGGGTCTCGACCGAGGTGGATGCGCGCCTTTCCTTCGACCGTGAAGGCACCATCGCCAAGGCCCGCGACCTCATCGGGCTTTACGGGCAATCCGGCATTCCGCGCGAACGCATCCTGATCAAGATCGCGTCGACCTGGGAAGGCATCAAGGCCGCGGAAGTCCTCCAGCGCGAAGGCATCAACTGCAACCTGACCCTGCTGTTCTCCTTCGCCCAGGCCGTGGCCTGCGCGGAAGGCGGCATCAAGCTCATCTCCCCGTTTGTCGGCCGCATCCTCGACTGGCACAAGAAAAGTGCCGGCAGGGATTTCACCGGTGCGGAAGATCCGGGGGTGAAGTCGGTCACGCAAATCTACACCTACTATAAAAAGTTCGGCCACCAGACCGAGGTCATGGGCGCCAGCTTCCGGAACAAGGGGGAAATCCTGGAACTCGCCGGCTGTGACCTGCTGACCATCGCCCCCGCCCTGCTCGCTGAATTGAAAGCCGCTTCCGAACCCATCGCCCGCAAGCTTGATCCCGTCCGGGCCGCAGCGGCGGATCTGCGCAAGGTGTCCTTTGACGAGAAGGCTTTCCGATTCGCCCTGAACGAGGACGCCATGGCCACCGAGAAAACCGCGGAAGGCATCCGCCTGTTCTCGGCGGATATCGTCAAGCTTGAGCAGTTTATCCTGCAGAAGCGGGGCTGACCGGAGCGGGCAACCAGGCAAAGTCAGCCGGCCCGGCATGCAGCACGCCATCGGTCAGGATTTTCGCCCTTAATCCGCCCCGGCCGCGCAGCCACGCTTCCGCGCCGGGTGCGACCGCCTGCTCCATCCAGTAACAAGGCTTCGCTTCGCAAACGCCCTCGAACTCGACGCCGCCGAGCCGGAACCGACGGCCGATCAGTTCGTCGAGATTCAGTCCTTCGACCAGCACGTTGCGGCGAAACGCCTCGGGCCTGAGGCCAGGCACGGCCAGCGCCGCCTTGATCTGTTGATAGGTGTCCCACCCAAAAAATGTGATCTGCCCCTTGTAGTCTTCCTTGTAATCGAAAAACCGGTCGCCCTCGACGCCGCGCCCGGCCCGGCAGACAACCTCCTCCCGGGGGAGAATCGCATGGGTGTCCGCAGCCTGCCCGTGCCGACCGTAATAATTGTGCCCCGGTGACACAAAGAGGCAATGGATCACAACTCCCATCGGGCCAGAGTAACGCGGGCTTTACGTGCGACACAAGACGGCGATAACTCGGTTCATGCCTGCGTCGCATCTCCCCATCCGCGCCTTCCAATGGGATCTGGCCCGTCAGGTGGAACGGTTCGACTGGCTGCTCGCCCAACTGCCCCGCTACGCCGATTGGGGTTATCAGGAACTGTACCTGCACCTGGAGGACGCGGTGGAATATCCCAGCCTGCCGCATGTCGCCCGTCGCGACGCCTACAGTTACCGTCAGCTCGAACAGTTGGTCGCTGCGGCCACGCGCGTGGGCATCGGCGTGGTTCCGATTGTGAACCTGCTCGGTCACACCCAATACCTCATCAAGGTGCCGGCCCTGCGCGACCTGAACGAGCTGCGCGCGCCGGATGGGTCGCCCCTGCCCAACGGGCAGATCTGTCCGCTGCATCCCCGCACGCTGGAAATCGCCGAATTGCTGCTCCGCGACATGCGGCCGTTCTGCACCACCGGCAAGGTCCACGTGGGCCTCGATGAATCCTTTCATCTGGGCAAGCACCCCTTGAGCCGGGCCGAGGTCGCGCGAATCGGTTTGCCCGCCCATTTCGCCAGCTACGTCCGGCGGCTGCAGGCGCTCAACCATAAACTCGGTCTGCGCACCGGGCTCTGGGCGGACATGCTGTATTTTCTGCCGGAGGCGATTCCGCTGCTCCCCCGCGACCTGATCGCGTACGACTGGTACTATTACCCCTTCCCTCGGCACCCCAAGGTCGAGTTCTACAATTTTGCCGAATGCGACCTCGCCACCCCGCTGCAGAGGCATGGCATCGAGTACTGGGGCTGCCCGATGAACGGTTCCTTTCGCTTCGAACCCATGCCGGTATTTGGCGACCGGCTATCCAATCTGCGCTCATGGTGGCGGCGCTGCCGCGCAGTGAAAGCGCAGGGATTTCTGATCACCTCGTGGGAACCCGACCGTCTCGCGCAGGAAACCACGACCCTGGTCGATGCCTCCGCCGCCAGTCTCTGGTTCGATCCGCGCACTTTGCACGCCGAAGCCATGCTTGCATCCGGAGCCCAACGGCTTTGGGGACTGCAGCCGCCGCAGGCACAGCGCATCAGCCGCACGCTGCTGCGTGGCGATGTCATCGCCTTCACCGGCTATGCCCGCTGGGAAATCAACCGCCAATGGAGCCTGGCCGCGGGCAGTCCCAAGCTGGTGGATTACCGGGCGGAACTGACGCTGATTGAAAGCATGGCCACCCTGGCGGAGCGGTCGCACTGGCCGGAAGCATTGACTGCAGCTTGCGCATTCCGCCGCTATCTCGCGCAGCGGGATGTCTTCGTCCGGGAGCAACACGCCTCCGTCCTGGCGATGCGCCGCGCCTTGGGCCGAAAGCGGACCGGCACGTTTGCCCGGCTCCTGCAGCGCATGCGTCAGCAAGCGGATGCTTTCGCCCTCTCCCTCAACGCCGGCCGTCAGGCCGCCGCTGCGATGTGGAATCGCACGCGCAACCATCCGGAGCGTTCATCCAACCTCCGCATGCTGCACCACGATAAAAATCAACTGCAGGTCCTGGGGAAATGGCTGGCGGCCGCGCGGCGCAATCCTTCACGGGCCTGGATGGCCAATCCGCTGTGCGGTGAATGGCAATTGTCCTATGCGGTGTGGAATTGCGCCCCGGCGGTGCAGCAGGTGGGCGTGCAACAATTCCAGCAGGGTGAATGGATCACTTTGAAGGCTTGCCACACCATCGAGTTTTCCGCGGCCGCTGCGTTTCGTCGCAGCCGGTTGGTGCGGTACCATTCCGTCCCGGTCACTCCGCCCGGGAATGCTGCCGGCCGGTGGCAGTTGCGTTTCGTGCTGCGGGGCGTGGGCCAGGTGAAAATCAGCCGGGTGCGTCTCACCAATGGATTTGTCACACTTAGTCCGGGAGGAATGACTCGACGCTGGCTCCAGCTCGGGTCTCCGGCTCCCGCCCGCGGGTTGCCCAACCTCTCTCGTAGATGGGTTATCACTGTGCCCGGCCTCGAGTGCGCATAGCCGAGCGCAGCTCGCACACCGTAGGCCAGCCCGCTGGCGGGTGCGGCTTGGGCGCGCGCAAGCGCGCTGACCTGCCTCTGCTTATTTATGAAAGCGCAGCCTCTATGGCGTACCGCAGGCCTCCGGCCTGCGGTGCGGCTCAATCATCCGCCCACAAAAAAAGGCGGCCGGGGATACCGGCCACCTTTGCAAAAGAATCGAAACGGATTCGCTTAGTACGAGTACTCGGCGCTGAAACGGACGTAGCGCGGGGCCTGGAAGGCCACGGGCGACATGAATTCAGGACGGAGTGAACCGTCGCTCAATTCCGCGATTTCAGACACTTCGGTCGCTTCCTGCTCGTTCATGATGTTGAACACGTCGACACCGAGCGTGAGGCGTTCCTTCGCCCATTTCGGACGATACTTGAGCGAGAGGTCGATCGTGTGCGTCCAACCCGTGCGGCCAAGCGAGCCGCGGGGGGCGAGGACGCCCTGGTAGAAGAAGGACTCGGCACCGTAGGCCTGGGCAAATGCATCCGTGGGATGCACGCCGAAGGAGTTGATGGCGCGGCCCGACTGCACCAGAATGTTGGTGCCAACCTGGAACTCGCTGGTGATCTGGTAGGCGCCGAAGATCTTGATCTTGTGGCGCTTGTCGTTGGGCAGGGAGCCGTAGGCACCATCGAGCAGACCGGGCTGGTCGAACAGGGTGGTGATACCGGCGTCGTCCTGGCCGTTGTCCGAGCGAACCCAGCCTTCGTAGTTACCGTAGCTCTGCGACCAGGTGTACTGGAAGTTGGCGTACCATTTCTTGTCCCACAGGCGCTCGAGCAGGATCTCAATCGCGTAGTACTTACGGACGGCCTCGGGATAACCCAAGTCAGCCGCAGCCAAGGTGACCTTCTCCGCCGTGCCGGAGCCGAAATCCACATACATGGTGAGCGGCTTGCCGGGGTTGGTCAGCACATAGTAATCGAAACCATGGGCATCGAACCCGTAGAGGGTGTGGTAGTTCTTGGACTTGGCATACTTGTTCAGGGCCGCGTCAACCGCGACGTCTTCCATCGTGCTGGCCAGATTGCGGTAGGTGCCGCGCAGGGTGGCGGACCAGTGTTTGCCCAACGCGGTCTGGTAACCGACGATGAACTCTTCCTGGTACATCGGCTCGATGTCCTGATTCACAATCGTGCGGGCGTCCTTGACGGAGCCGTCAGCGAACACAACCTTGCCGCCGAGCTTGGCACCCTTGATCGGGGTCAAGTCAGCATTCAAACCGTTGAGGACGTAGTAATCCTCGGTGAAGAGCTCGGTACCGGCCATGCGGATGTTGGTGTTGGCCGCGATCGGCAGGTAGTAGTGGCCGAAGTTGGCAAAGACCTTTGATTTGCCGTCGCCCTTCACGTCGAACGAGGCCGCCACGCGGGGCGCGATCTGGTCCTCGATCTTGATGAAGCTCGCGCCGAGCGCGTTCTTGTTGTCGAACGACTCATTACGCACGCCGGCGGTGACGAGCAGGCGGTCGTCAATGAACTTCACGGTGTCCTCAATGTAGTATGCCTTGGAGATCACCTCGAAGGCGCCACCGTTTTCGTAGATGCGCTCGCGTACATACTGGGTGCCAACCGGGACGTCTACACCGTTCACCCGGCCGGAAGCCGGGCGGTTGTTGTAGCGGTAGTAGACATGACCCGAGTAGAAGATGTTGTCCGTGGAGGTATTGGTCTCCTGGTCGAAGCCGAAGCGGATCGTGTTGTTAAAGATATTCAACGAGCCATCGAGACGCATCGCCTTGCGCTGGTCTTCCTTGGTGCCGGGCTGCAGTGTGGTCGCCTGGCCGAGGGTAACCTGGGGAGATACGCGCTGATCGAGGATGTAGGGGAAGGAATCGCCCGCCCCCGCGTCCGTGCGGTTGGTTTTGCCTTCGCCGTAGAGCGCGCGGATCGTCAGCTTGTCGTCCAGAAAGTTGCCGGAGTAGCTGCCGATGTAATTTTTGCCACCACGCTTGAACATGGTCGCACCGACATAGCTGGTGCGCTGCTCTGTCGTGGAGTTGTAGTTCCACTGGCCGCGCTCGATGTCGCTCTTGTCGGAGAAGCCGGTGAACTCGAGCTTCTGGTCGTCCGTGATCTGCCAGTCAACTTTAACGCCCCAGAACGGATCCTTGGCCTGGTCCTGGTAGTAGGCGCCGCCGCTCACGAAGTGCGCGGAGTTGTCACGCAGGTTGTAGAGGCCGTAGATGAAGAGCTTGTCCTTGATGATGGGACCGCCCACGTAGACGTTGGATGTCCAGCTCTCATTGTAGTCCTGCTGGTTGTTGATGAGGCGGCGACCCTTCCAGAGAACGTCCGGCAGGGTGCTGCCGAGGCTGTTCGGCTCGTAATAGGTG
>JBIJDP010000124.1:0-6552 GCA_044344065.1 Opitutaceae bacterium | reverse complement strand
GGCGTGTGGTCGCAGCCAATCCGGGCTCGCATCTCTTTCCGACCCGCGACGCCGCCTTCGGGTTTGGCTTTGGCGGTCTCCCCGGCGAGTTGGCGGACGACGCGGCGATCCGCCGCTACCTCGCGGCGCCGCTGACGCTTTATCTCGGGGCCAACGACATCGACCCCAACCATCCGAGCATGGACCGCAGTCCCGAGGCCATGGCGCAGGGCCACACCCGCTACGAGCGGGGCCTCGCCTGTTTTGCGGCGGCCCAAAAACTCGCGGCCGAACGCGGGTGGCCGTGCAACTGGCGCCTGGTCGAGACCTCGAGCGTCGAGCACGATGCCGCCCGGATGTTTGCGGCGCCGGCCGCCGAAGCCGCGCTCTTCGGTGCGGACGGCAAGTGACGCGGCCACCTCCCTCCCCATGGCGTCCTTGCTCCTGCTCCTGCGCCTGTGGCTCCTCGGCTGGGGCGTCGCGCTGATTTTGCCCTTGGCGGCAGGGGGCGCGGAGGCGCCGCCGCCGCCGGCCGCGGAGCCGCCGCCGGGGGTGGAGGCGGATGCCGAGTTGCCCGATGGCGACGAGGTTTTCGCCGCTGCGCAGCAAACGCTGAAGAACGCCAAGACCGAACCGGCGGCACTCCGCGCCCTGTACACGGTCGTCAACCTGCAGCGCCGCCGGGGCGACTACGTGGCCGGGCTCGCCGCCGCCCGTGACGGCCTCGCCCGCGCCCAGAAGCTCAAGGACCTGCGGCTGCAGGTGGATTTCCTCTACCTGCTCGGGCGCATCCACTGGAACCTCACCAACTACCCGCAATCGCTTGAAAGCCACCTGGAGGAGCTGCGCCTCAGCGAACAGCTGGGCGATGCGTCGATCCTCGCCCGCACCCACGGCGGCCTGGGGCTCACTTACCACCATTTCGGCCGCGATGAGGATGCCCTGCACCATTTCCAGATCGGCCTGCGCTACGCGGCGGAGGCCAAGGACGACCGCATCCGTGCCAGCATCCTGAACAGCCTGGGCAACTACCATCTCGGGCGGCGCGAATATGCGCAGGCGGCGGTCATCCACGAGCAGGTGCTCCGCATCCGCGAGGGCTACGGCAACCGGCGGGCCGTGGCGGATTCGCTCACCAACCTCGGCCTGGTCGCCGATGCCCAGGGCGACGTGACCCGCGCCCTCGACTACCTGGAGCGGGCGCTGCAGACCTTCGAGGCGCTGAAGTACCGGCGCTACATCGCCAACACCCACCGCCGGCTGGCGCTCGTCCTGCGCAAGGCGGGCCGGGTGGACGAGGCCCTCGCGCACCTGCAGACGGCGCTCCCGATCGCCAACAGCCTGAAGAGCCTCGAGGTGCTGGCGGACCTTTACCTGGAGTTCGCGCTGACGCACGAGGCCCGGGGCGAACTGGCGGCGGCGCTCGATTACGAGCGCAAGCTGGAGGCGGTCCGCGAGCAGATGCGCAGCGAGCAGGACCGCCAGAAGATGGCCGAGCTGCGCGCCCGCTACCGCGAGGAGCAGCACGTGCTGGAAATCACCCTCCTCAAGCGGGAGCAGGAACTCCAGCAGGCGGAGATCCGCCGCCGCCGCTTCCAGAGCATCGCCCTCGGGGTCGGCCTGGTCGGCGGCATCGCGCTCCTGGGCGCGGTGATCTTCGTGCAATTGGCCCGGTTGCGGGCCGAGCGGCGCATGCGGCTTGCGACCGATCATGCCCGGGAGCGGGCGGAATCGGCGGAGCGCCTCAAGACCCGCCTCCTCCAGATGGCGTCGCACGACCTGAAGGTGCCGCTGACATCGCTCAATGCCACGGCCGCGCTGATCGGCCGCTCGCCGGCGGCGACGCCGGAGGTGCAGCGGCTGGCGGCCGGGATCCAGGCGGACACGGAGCGCATGCGCAGCCTCGTGCGCGACTTCATCGACGCCGCGGCGCGGGAGGACGGCAACCTGCAGCTGCACACGACGGAACTCGACCTCGCCAGCCTCGTGCAGCAGGTGATCGGTCACCTCCTGCCCGTCGCGGCGCTCAAGTCCCAGCGCCTGGTGTGCCAGCTCGCGGCCGCACCGCTGCCCCGGGTGCTGGCGGACGCCGACCGGCTGCAGCAGGTCTTCGACAACCTGATCGGCAATGCGCTGAAGTTCACGCCGCCGGGCGGGGAGATCGTCATCGCGTTCGGCGTCGCCGGCAACTGGGCCTTCACCGAGGTGCGGGACAGCGGGCCGGGCTTCGGCCCGGCCGATTTCGCCCGGATTTTTTTCCCGGGCGAGCCCCTCTCGGCCAAGCCCACGGGCGAGGAGGACTCCACGGGCCTCGGCCTGTTTATCGCCCGCGAGCTGCTCACGTTGCAGGGCGGACGCCTCGAAGTGCAGTCGAAGCCCGGGTCGGGCGCGGTCTTCCGCGTGCTGCTGCCCGTGGCGGCGCCGGCCTGAGGCGGTTCAGCCGAGACCGTTGCGCAGGCACCAGCGGACCAGGGTCGGCACGTCGTGCAGCTCCAGCTTGGCGAGGATGCGGGCGCGGTGCTTCTCCACGGTGCGGGTGCTCAGGCCGAGCCGGTCGGCGACCTCCTTCGAGGCCAGCCCCCGGGCCACGAGCCGGACAACCTCGCGCTCGCGTTCGGAGAGGGCCTTGGCCCCGAGGCGGGGCAGGGTGGGCTCGCCGGAAAGCGACGGGACCGGGGGCGGCACCGTGGCGGAGAAAAACAGCCCGCCCTCCAGCACGCACTGGACGGCACGCTCGATCTGCTCGAGCGGCGAATTCTTGTCCACGAAGCCCGCCACGCCCAGCGACAGGAGCTCTGCCGGCAGCCCGGCTTCCGGAAAGGCCGTCAGCACGACGACATGCATCTTGAGCTCGTGCCGGCGGAGTTCACGCACGATGTCGCGCCCATCGGTCGTCCGCAGGTAGAGGTCGGCGATCAACAGGTCGGGGGGCGAGGCCAGGCAGGCCGCCAAGGCCTCCCGGCCGTCGGCGTAATCGCGCAGCTCCTGGGGATGAAAGCGTTCCAACAGCATCTCCTTCACCAGGGCGCGGAACGTAGCCGTGTCGTCCACGAGCACGATGCGCAGGCCGGCGGGGGGGTGGGCAGGGGCGGGCATGAGATGACACGGAGAGAACATGACAAACGCCCCGCGGTGGCCAGCCTGCATCGCGATGGCGTAGAAGTACGCCACCCTGACGGCTTGCCTGCCACCCGGGCCACACGCTTGCTCGGTGCCAGGCGCTACCCCAGTTGCGAACGTGCCGGTCGGGCTTTCCTCGGTCCGGCGATCTTACCTACCACCACCCTACCATGAAGATGACCCTGCAACACTACTGCGCCGCTGGCAGCCTCCTTGCGCTGCTCGCCACCACCGGCTGGACCCAGACTGCCCCGACCGCGACGGGCGCGGGCACTGCGATTCCCGACGACGAACCGGTCAAGCTCGAGACCTACACCGTCACCGGTTCCAACATCAAGCGCCTCGACCAGGAGACCGCCCTGCCCGTGACGGTGCTCGACCGCGAGATCATGGAGCTGCGCGATGCCGCGCAGGCCTCCGACGCGCTCACCGCCCTGCCGCAGGTGACCGGCCTGCCCGGCAACGAGACGGCGACCCTCGGCGCCACCGCTCGCGGTGACAACGCGACCGTGTCGATGCGCGGCATCGGCTCGAGCAACACCCTGATCCTCCTCAACGGCCGCCGGCTGCCCTATCACCCGATCAGCCAGTCGGAGGCGGGCGTACCCACGCTCTCCACCAACGTGAACCAGCTGCCCAACCGCGGCCTGGAGCGCGTGGACGTGCTCCGCGACGGCGCCTCCTCGATCTACGGCTCGGATGCCGTCGCCGGCGTGATCAATTACCTCACGCAGCGCGATTTCCTCGGCACCGAACTGTCCCTCCGCTACGGCGAGACCAGCTATGGCGACGGCGGCGAATTCCGGGCGACGCTGACCCACGGGCTCAGTTTCGCCGACGGTCGCGGCCACGCCATGATCGTGGCCGACTTCTACCAGCGTGAGGCGATGTATGCCCGCGATCGCGACTTCGCGGCCGAGGCCGACCTGAGCTACCGGGCTCCCGCCCCGTGGGACGTGTCGACCAACACGACCTTCAACGCCCGCTCGGCCACCACCGAGTACGGTAACTTCAGCACCGGTACGGTCACCAACGGTGTCTTCACCGCCGCCCGGCCCTCGGGCGTGTCCTCATCCCTCGTGGCGTCTTCGGGCACGTTCTACATCGTGCCCACCACCACCGGCGTCGGCTTCCAGACCACTGTCCCGAGCCGGACCGGGGTCACGCGCGACTATTACTGGAACAACAACGCCTACCGGGTCATCCAGCCGAAGTCCGACCGCGCCAACCTCTTCCTCAGCGCCGACTACGAACTCCGTCCCTCGGTCACCCTTTTTGGCGAATACAGCCTCTACCAGTCCGACTCGCTCACCTACCGCGAGCCCGACGGTATCACGGCCTCGACCGATGGCGACATCGTCGTGCCGGCCACGAATCCCTTCAACCCCTTCGGCACGCGCTTCTGGTCCACGACCGGCACACCCAACACGGACGGCACCCCGCGCCTCACCGGCACGCCGGCCGCCGTGCGCATCACCAACAAGCGCCTCACCGACCTCGCCACCCGCACCGCCACGGTGACCAACGACATCTACCGCGGCGTCGTGGGCGCCCGGGGCAAGTTTGGCGACACGTGGACCTGGGAGTCCGCCGCCCTCTACGCCGAGTCCCGTGTCACCGATGACGAGGCGGGCCCGAGCCGGAAGAGCCTGCTCGTTCAGGCCATCAACCAGTCCGATCCGGCGCTGGCCTTCAATCCCTTCACCCGCACCTTCGCCGTGCAGAACGGCACCCTCGCGGTCACCGGACCCTACAAGAATCCCGAGAGCGTCCAGTCCACCTTCCGTTCCCGCTTCATCCGCCAGGGCATCACCAAGCTGGGCAGCCTGGATTTCCGGGCCTCCGGCGAGGTCGTGCCGCTGTGGGGCGGCAATGTCCTGAGCGCCGCCTTCGGCGCCGAGTACCGGCGCGAGGTCTACGATGACTTCCGTCCGCCCTACGCCGGCCTCAACCCGGTCGATTCGGGGCTCGATCCCACCACGAACGATTTCCTCGGCTTCTCGCCCAACAGCGACACGCACGGCCAGCGCCACGTGACCTCGGCCTACGCCGAGGTGGTGGTCCCGGTCATCGGCAAGCAGAACCATATGCCGCTCGTGCACTCGCTCGAACTGACAGCCTCCGCCCGTTACGAGGACTACACCGACTTCGGCCAGACCACCAAGCCGAAGGCCGGGCTCAACTGGCGGCCGATGCCCTGGGCCATGGTGCGGGTCTCCTACAACGAGGGCTTCCATGCGCCCAACCTGGCCCAGCTCTTCAGCGGCACCCTTATCCGCACCGTGACCGGCAGCACCGACACCTACCGCAGCGCGGTGACCGGTCTCACCACCGACGGCCCCTCCAACCGGCGCAGTGTGGCCTCCGGCAACCTGGGCCTCGCCCCCGAGGAGTCCGAGGGCAAGTCGGCCGGTGTCGTCGTCGACGTGCCCGTGGTCAAGGGCCTGACCTTTTCGGCCGACTACTGGGAAATCAACCAGACGAACGTCATCGCGTCCTCCGGCTCGATCGCCGACGACACGCAGGCGTTGCAGGCCGCCACCCAGGCCGCGCTCGCGGCCGGGCAGGGCATCAACACCATCGACCTCGGCTCGGGCACGGCGACCTACCAGGGTGATCCCTCGGTCGTGCGCCTGCCGGTGACCCAGGCGGACCGCGATTTCTTTGCCGCCTACAACGCGACGCGGCCCGCGGGCAACCAGCGGGCGGTCGTCGGCGCCATCGACTACCTGCGGACCAGTTATTTCAACCGCGCCTCGCAGTTCGTGAATGGCTTCGACTTCGATGTCGGCTACCGTTTCCCGCGCTCCAGCTTCGGCAACTTCATGCTGAACACCAACTGGAGTTACCTGAACGACTTCCACGCTTACAATTCCGCCGGCGCCACGCGCACCGACCTGCGCTGGACCAATGCCGCGGCCGTCGGCGGCGCCTCGCCGAAGTGGCGTGGCACCGTGGCCCTGACCTGGAAGCGCCAGGCCTGGGGCGCCGGTGTCTCCGCCTACTACATCGGCGACTACACCGACAGCGGCGCGACCACGACCCAGACCACCTACGAGTCGCTCGGTTTGCCGAGCTACATCGCCCCGGTGTTCACCAACGGCAGCTACGTCTACCGCTATGTCGTGAAGGACTCCGTCAGCTACAACGCCCACGTGTCGTATCGCTTCAAGTCCAAGAGCAAGTGGATCGGCGACACCTCCGTGCGCTTCGGTGTGGTCAACGTGACGGATGAGATCCCGCCGCTCTCCAGCGACTCCCGCGGTTACGATCCCGCCGTCTACAACCTGATGGCCCGCGGCCGGTCTTGGTCCCTGCAGATCACCCGTCGCCTCTGATCGCGGCTGAGTTCCCCCCCACACCCGTAAGCATGCGCTCCGGTTCCATGCCTGCTCCCGCGTCCGGAACGCAGGGCCCCGCCGCTTCGTGCGGCAGCCTCAGGCACGGTCAGCT
>JBIJDP010000123.1:0-6564 GCA_044344065.1 Opitutaceae bacterium | reverse complement strand
ATCCGGCGTAGGACAGCCCGCTTGCGGGCGCGGATTGGGCGCACGCGAGCGCGCTGGCCTACGAAGGCAAGGCCCCTTACGCGCGGCCGTAGAGCGCGCCGAGATCCTTCAGGTAGGCGGCGCTGTTGCGGTGCAGGGCGGCGAGTTGCCCGGCATGGTAACGCCACTGCCAGTTGCCGGCGGGCTGGCCGGGAGTGTTAAAACGGGCGGTGCTGTCCAGACTCATGAGGTCCTGCAGCGGGAAGACGGCGAGATTGCTGACCGCGGCGTAGCCGGTGCGCACGAAATCCCAGGCGATTTCCTGGCCGCTGATGTGCAGGTAGCGGCGGACATGGTCGCGGGTTTTCTCGGCGGTGGACTGATACCAGCCGGCGGTGGTGTCGTTGTCGTGGGTGCCGGGATAGACGACGCTGTTTGCGCGGAGATTGTGCGGCAGGTAGGTGTTGTCGCTTTCACCGCCGAACGCGAATTGCAGGATGGCCATGCCGGGCAGGCCGGTGGCGTTGCGTAGGGTGTGGACCGACGGCATGAGTTCGCCGAGATCCTCGGCGATGAGCCGGCAACCGGGCAGGGCGCGCTGGACCACATTGAAAAAATCGAGGCCCGGACCGTTTTCCCAACGGCCGGTCTTGGCGGTCACGGCATCGGCAGGAATGGACCAGTAGGTGTCAAAGCCCCGGAAATGGTCGATGCGCACAATGTCGCACAGGTTGAAATTGGCGCGCAGGCGGTCCAGCCACCACGCGTAGCCGTCGGCGACATGGCGGTCCCAGGCGTAGAGCGGATTGCCCCAGAGTTGCCCGTCGGCGGAGAAGTAATCGGGCGGTACGCCGGCCACCGCGAGGGGTTGGCCGGTGCGGTGGTCGATTTGGAACAGTTCCGGATGCGCCCAGATGTCGGCGCTGTCGAGGGCGACAAAAATCGGGGCGTCGCCGATGATCGAGATGCCCAGGTCTTTGGCCTTGGCGCGGACCTGGCGCCATTGGCCGAAAAACAGGTATTGGAAGAACGCGTGTGCCTCGGCGCGGCCTTTGACCGACTTCGCCAGGGGTGATTTGGCGGCAGCGGCGTGGAAACGGACGGCCGGGGGCCATTCCCACCAGGGCCGGCCCTTGAAATGGTCCTTGAGCGCCAGAAACAGCGTGTACGGTTCGAGCCAGGACTTCTCCGCGAGGCAAAAAGCGGTGAAATCGCCGTAAGGCAGCTTGGTGCCGGGATTGCGCTGGAAATTCTCGAAAGCGCGGAAAAGGACCGGCCACTTGGTGACGTAGAGCCAGCCGTAGTCGATGGCGTGGGCCGGCAGGGCCCGCAGCGGCGCGATATCGGTTTCGGAAAGGAGTCCGGCGCGTTGCAGTGCGACGACATCAATCAGGTAGGGATTACCGGCTAAGGCGGAGAAACATTGGTAGGGCGAGTCGCCGTAACCGGTCGGACCAAGCGGGCAGACCTGCCAGTTGCTGATGCCGGCGTCCTTCAGGAAATGAAGCAAGGCATCCACCGACTCGTCCAACACACCGATGCCCTGATCATTGGGCAGACAGGTAGGGTGCAGGAGCACGCCGGCACTCCGGCGATCCAGCCAGTTCCAAAGCGGGGCGACACCATTGGTGACGGTGGTCATGTTTTTTCGCCTGCAACAATATTATACATAATATCTATTGTGCTGTTTAACTGGGAATTAACGCGCTGGACCCCAATGCTTTGTAAACGGGTAATAGATGAACAGTGGCCGGCCAATAGCATCCTTGGCTGGGACGTAACCCCAGTAGCGTCCGTCCTGGCTGTTGGCGGAGTTGTCGCCGAGGGCCAGGAAACTTTCCGGCGGGACTTTCATGATGTGACCCTTGGCCAGACCGAGTTCATTGCGATAGCCGACATAGTTACCGGATCGTGCGGCATTCGCGGCGAAGGCATCGGCGCCGGTGATGGGTACGCCATTGCGGAAGAGTCCGTAGTTCTGGATTTCCAGTTCGTCACCAGGGACGCCGACGAGTCGCTTGATATAATACTGATCCTGGCCAATGCCGGTGATCTGCCGGGTGCGAAAGACGAACCCCTGCCCGACCGACGGCCGGGTGAAATGGTAGCTCATGCGGTCAACGAAGAGCTGGTCGCCGGTCAGAATATCGAATGCCAGGGCGCGTTCGCCGGCTTTGACCTTCCGGCCGGTCTTGAGGAAACGCACGCGCCCGGTGCCGTCCCGGAGAAGCTCCGTCTGCTTTCCGAGCAGGCGGGCCAGATCCGCACCGGCCGGTTCATGATTGGCGCGGGCCTCCGGGAAAAACGCGTCGCGGATGGTCCATTCGAAGTCGAAATCCGCCGGCACCCGGACAGTGACCGGATCGTCACCCACGAGCAGCGTATATTCCTTGTGGGTGGCCGGGAAGATCAGCCAGCTGCGGCCGGCGACATTGCGATAAGGGATGATGACCCGCTCGTTGTTGCCAATGAGCGGAATGAAGATCTCGCCCCCGGTCTTGGCATCGACCCGCTTGGGCCGGGCACCGAAGGCCGCCAGGCGCACCGCCTGGTGGATGTAACCGGGCTCGTCACTGCCCTGGCGGAAGACCTCGGGCGTCATGCCATTGTAGGTCGGCCACATCGAGTTGGTGGGAATCTTGAAGGGCTGCACGAAATACGTGCGGAAGCCCAAAATCACGATCGCGGCGACGAGGAAGAATTCCACGTTTTCGACCAGTGAGCTCTTGGGGTAATGGGTGCCGCCGGTGCGGCGCAGGACTTCCTCCAGTGATTCGACGGCGAGCTTGAGCTTCATCGTCTCGGCCTTGTCCTTCAACAGGCGCCGCAGCGCCGCCGTCTGGCTTTGCAATTCGGCCACCTGCGCATGGGCCAGGACGTCCCGGCGGTAAAGGTAAACCTTGTCGGCGAGCTCGAGCCAGTGGGCGGCGTTTTCGCGCATCTTGCGCGCCGGGGAGGCAAAGATTCCGAACACGGTGGGGATCCTTATGTGGGTTTGCTGGCTAGTAGGTAGCGAACGGCCTCCGGACGGGCGGTTTGCTGTGCGTCTGACCAGCACGGCCCGTCCGGAGGCCGGGCCCTACCTTGGCAACGGGTTTCATTCCTTAATTGGTCTTCAATACCTTGATGAAGGCATCGGAAGGGATCGAAACACGACCGAATTGTTTCATCTTCTTTTTGCCCTCCTTCTGCTTGTCGAGGAGCTTACGTTTGCGGCTGATGTCACCGCCATAACATTTTGCGGTCACGTCCTTGCGCATTTCCTTCACGTTGTCACGGGCGATGATCTTGCCGCCGATGGCGGCTTGGATGGCGACCTTGAACATCTGGGGCGGAATGATGTCGGCGAGCTTCTCGCAGAGATCACGGCCCTTGCCCTCGGCCTTGTCGCGATGGACGATGCTGGCAAACGCATCCACGGGATCGCTGTTGATGAGGATTTCCATCTTCACGAGGTCCGCGGCGCGATATTCGTCCAGCTCGTAATCCATCGAACCATAGCCGTGGGTGATGCTTTTGAGGCGGTCGTTGAAATCGACGAGGATTTCATTCAGCGGCAGAATGCAGGTCAGCATCACGCGAGTGGCGTCCAACGTGTCCGTGTGATCCACCGAGCCGCGCTTTTCCATGACGAGCGCGAGGATGTCGCCCATCGAGTCGTTCGGGATGTGGATGGCGGCCTTGATGGTGGGCTCGCGCAATTCGATGATGGTGCCGGGATCCGGCAGGTTCACGGGGTTGTCCACCTCGATCATGTCGCCACCCTGCTTGATGATGTGGTAGACCACGCTCGGATAGGTGGAGATGATGTCGACGTCGTGCTCGCGGCGGATGCGTTCCTGGATGATCTCCATGTGCAGGAGCCCGAGGAAGCCGCAGCGGAAGCCGAACCCGAGGGCGACGGAGCTTTCCGAGGAGTAAACGAAGGCGGAGTCGTTGAGCCGGAGCCGGCCGAGGGCGGCCTTGAGCTTCTCGTAGTCGGAGGTATCGACCGGATAGAGCCCGCAAAACACCATCGGGCGGACCTCCTTGTAACCGGGCAGCATCTGCGTGGCGGGCTTGTTGGAGAGCGTGATCGTGTCGCCGGTCTTGATCTCGGCGGGATCCTTGATGTTGGACACGATGTAGCCGACGTCGCCGGCGCCGAGTGATGTGCACTTCGTCATCTTGGGCATGAAGACGCCGACCTCCTTGACCTCGGATTTTACATTGTTGCTCAGCAGCAGCATGAAGTCGCCGGCCTTGATCGTGCCGGAAAAGACGCGCACGTAGGAAATCACGCCGCGGTAGGAATCGTAGAGGGAATCGAAAACCAGCGCGCGCAGCTGCGGGTAATCGGTCCAGCGCGGCGGCGGCACGCGGGCCACGACGGCCTCCAGGATGTCCTCGATGCCGATGCCGGCCTTGCCGCTGGCCAGGATGGCCTCCTCGGCGGGAATTGTCAGGATGTCCTCGAGCTGCTTGAGGCAGAGTTCGAGGTTGGCGCTGGGCAGGTCGATCTTGTTGATGACCGGGATGACCTTGAGTTTCTGGCCGAAGGCCAGGTGGGCGTTGGCCACGGTCTGGGCCTCGACGCCCTGGGCGGCGTCAATGAGCAGCACGGCGCCCTCGCAGGCCGCGAGACTCCGGGATACCTCGTAGGAGAAATCCACGTGCCCGGGCGTGTCCATCAGGTTGAGCTTGTAGAGGTGCCCGTCCTTGGCCCGGTAGGTCATCGTGACCGGGTGCGACTTGATGGTGATGCCGCGCTCCTTCTCGAGATCCATCGAGTCCAAGTGCTGGTCCGTCATCACCCGCTGCACGACGGTGTTCGTGTACTCGAGCAGCCGGTCGGACAGCGTGGTCTTGCCGTGGTCGACGTGCGCGATGATGCAGAAGTTGCGGGTTGAACGTGAAGTCATGATCAGGCGTTCAAATCCGCGTGCTCCGCGAAGCTCTTCACGACCCAGGCCTTGTCGGTGCGCTTGGCGAGCCCGGCCAGGACAGCGCCCGGCCCGAGTTCCCAGAAAACCGAGGCGCCCGCCGCGGCGGCACTGCGCATGCAGTCCTCCCACAGCACCGAGGAGACGACCTGGCGCACCAGGGCGATCTTGATGTCCGCGGGCGCGGACACGCTCTGTCCGGTGGTGTTGGTGAAGATTGTGAATCGGGGCGCGGCAAACGTGACCGTGTCGAGGTACGCGGCGAAGGCGGCGCGGGCGGGCTCCATCATGCGGCTGTGGTAGGCGCCGGCGACGTTGAGCAGAATGATCTTCTTGATGCCCCGGTCCTTAGCGGCGGCCACGGCGGCGCCGACCTTGGACTTTTCGCCGGAGACGATGATCTGGCCCGGCGCATTGAAGTTGGCGGCCTCGATGTCGAATTCGCGGCAGATCTCCTGCACCTTGGCCCGTTCCTCGCCGATGATGGCGGCCATGCCGCCCGTGGTTTGCTCGCAGGCCTGCTGCATGAGCCGGCCGCGCTCGGCGACCACCTTGAGGCCGGTGGCGAAATCAAAGACCCCGGCCGCCGTGCAGGCGGTAATCTCGCCGAGGCTCAGGCCGAGGGCGTATTTCACCTCGGGCAGCCTCCCCTGCTCTTTCAAGGCGGCAAGCAACGCCAGGCCATGCACATACAGGGCCGGCTGGCAGATCCTGGTCTGCGTCAGATCGGTCTCCGGACCCTCGAAGCAGAGTTTGGCCAAGTCCCAGCCCAGCACGCGGTTGGCCTCTTCGAACACGGCCCGTGCCGCCGGTGAATGCTCATGCAGGGTACGGCCCATGCCGACCTTTTGGGCTCCCTGACCGGAAAAAATTAATGCCAATGCCATGATGTAAACGGACAAGAGAATCGCCCGGCCGCGCAAAACCAAGCCCTAAAAACGCTTCAGCTGGGGGAAGTATTTCGTATCCTGTGCCGGCTTCGACAAATCGATCGGTGCCGGGGGCCTTTTGGCTTCGTTGGGGTTCTCGAACGGCGGCAGGAACTGCAGAGTGCGTTCGGCCACTTTGGCGGGCGGATTGGGCAAGGTGACGGAGGATGAATCCCTCCCCGGCACTTTGGCCGGGGCCAGGCTATCCAGGAATGGATTGTTCTCCGGACCCTGGCGCGGCGCGATCGCATTGTCAGGGCGAATCCCAAAGTTGCCCTGGATCAACCCCGGCGGGGTTGATCCGGCCGGACCCGAGGGAAGAAACGACGGGTTGCCGTCGAAACCGGGCAAGGAGGCCGGCTTCGGCATCAGCAGGGCCTGGTCGCGCTTGCTGATCCAGTCGGTCATGAACGGCGTCAACGGATTATCCACGGTGGCCGTCAGCTTCGTCGGATCGCGCTCTTCCGGCGCGCCTTGGGCGGCGGTCTGCAGAAAGGTGTCCTTGTCCCGGCCCTTGCCGGGTTTGGGCCAGGCTTGCGCAGGATCCGATTCGTCATCGCGCAGTCGTTTCCGGAAGTCGCGGCCGCCGGACTTGCGAACTGTCTCCATCTGCATCGCATCCACCAGCCAGTTGCCGGTATTACTGTCGGCGGCCTTTTCCTCGCCGGCCCGGCCCAAGCTCGCTGGCGGCGGCAAGGCTGTCGGGGTATTGGCCGTGGTGTCAGGCGCGGCAA
>JBIJDP010000122.1:0-6570 GCA_044344065.1 Opitutaceae bacterium | reverse complement strand
TCTGGCCGACGCCCAGCGGGTTGCCCATGGCGAAGACAACGTCGCCCACCCGGATCTTGTCACTGTCGGCGAGCGTGACCGTCGGCAGGTTTTCCGCCTCGATCTTGATCACGGCGACGTCGGTCTTGGGGTCGGCACCGATGAGTTTGGCCTTGAATTCGCGCTCGTCGGGCAAAAGCACACTCAGTTCATCCGCCCCCTCCACGACATGGTTGTTGGTGATGATGTAGCCATCCGCCGTGACGATCACACCGGAACCCATGCCCTCTTCCTTGCGCTCGCGCACCTGGTCGGGCATGTCCGGGAAAAACTGCCGCAGCAGCGGATTGGGCGCCGCCCGCTGGGCGACGATCTTGCTCGAGTAGACGGAGACAACCGCCTTCTGCACCGGTTCAACAACGTCGGCGTAGCTGACAAGGGTGGACGACTTGCCCTCGCTGACCGGTGTGGGATCGATGCTGAGTTGCGGCTTCTTGGCGGTGGCGGCGACGCTGACGCCGGCAGCGAGCAGCAGAATGCCGCCGAAGAGCGTGGAACTGATGATGAGGTGAAGCTTGGAGAGTTTCATGGGCGACCCAGAAGACAAAGCGAATGGACGAATGTTTCAAACGCCGGCAATAAATGGCTCCGGACTAGAAACCCTTGATCTTGAACAGGCTGGTGACGCTCTCGTTGCTGGTGATGCGCACGATCGCCTGACCCAACAGCTTGGCGATGCTCAGCACCGTGATCGGGAGCCCCGGCGCCGAAACGGGCGTCGAGTTGGTCGTGATCAATTCGTCAATCAGGCCGCTCTTGAGCCGCTCGATCGCAACATCGTTCAAAATGCAGTGGCTCACGGCGGCACTCACGCTCACGGCGCCCTGCGCCCGCAGGATCTTGGCTGCCGCGGTCAGGGTGCCGGCGGTCTCGGTGATGTCATCGACGAGCAGCACGTCGCAGCCGGCGACATCGCCCACGACATTCATCGCCTCGACGGTGGTCGCATTCTTGCGTTTCTTCGCCACGAAGCACAGGGCCGCGCCCATCGTGTCCGCGTAGGCGGAAGCCATCTTCATGCCGCCGACGTCGGGTGAACACACCACCAGCGGATTCGTGCTTTTGCGATTGGCCAGGTGTTCGAAAAACACCGGCGACGCGTAGAGGTGATCCACGGGAATGTCGAAGAAGCCCTGGATCTGCTGGCTGTGCAGATCCATGGTGAGAATACGCGTCGCGCCCGCGGCCACGAGCAGGTTGGCCACCAGCTTTGCCGTGATGGGCACCCGGGGCTGGTCCTTGCGGTCCTGCCGGGCGTAACCGTAGAACGGCAGCACCGCCGTGATGCGCTGGGCCGAGGCGCGCCGGGCGGCATCGATCATGATCAACAGTTCCATCAGGTGATGGTTGGTCGGCGGGCAGGTGGACTGGATGATGAAGACATCCTGGCCGCGGATGTTCTCATTGATTTTCACGAAGGATTCCCCGTCGGGGAAGCTCGTGACGGTTGCCTCCCCCAGCGGCACTCCGATGGATTTGCAAATCTCCTCGGCGAGAGGGCGATTCGAATTACCTGCCAGGATTTTAAGCCGCGACACGCTCATGGGCGCATCCTTGCGGGCTGTTTGCTCAGGCGGAAGACAATTTTATCTGAGTCTCCAATTCCGCAACCCGCTTGAAGAGATCCGGCAGGCGCTGGAAGAGGACCTGCAGCCGGCGTTCGAGCATGTAGGACCGGGCCGGTGCGCCGTTGACAAACGTGCCCGCCGGCACACTCGAGGTGATGGCCGCGCCCCCACCGGACTTGGCTCCCTTGCCGAGAGTCAGATGACCCGCCACACCGGCCTGCCCGCCCAGCACCACGTAGTCTTCCAGGGTGGTGCTGCCGGAGATGCCGACCTGGGCGCACAGGATGCAATGCCGGCCGATGATGACGTTGTGCGCCACCTGCACCAGGTTGTCGATCTTGGTCCCCTCACCGATCACCGTGCGGCTGAAACGGGCGCGATCCAGCGTGCTGTTCGCCCCGATTTCGACATCGCTGCAAATCTCAACCATCCCGACCTGCGGGACCTTTTCGTGCCGGCCGGCGACAAATTCATAGCCGAAGCCGTCGGAGCCCACTACGACGCCGGCATGCAGCCGCACCCGGTCGGCAAGGACGCACTCTGCCGTCACCGTCACTCCGGGCATCAACCAGCAGTTTGCACCGATCCGCGCATTGCGGCCCACGAATACCTGGGCCTGCAGATGACTCCCGGGACCGATGCTGGCGCCCCCTTCGACCACGCACAGCGGGCCGATCGTGGCCGTGGCGTCCACCCTTGCCCCGGCCTCCACCACTGCGCTAGGATGGATGCCGGGCGCGGGCGCGGGCCACAATTGCTGCTCGATCCTGGCGCAGATGCGCGCCAGGGCGGTGGATGGATGCTCCACCATCAGGTGCAACTGCCCGGGGGCGGGATCGCCTTCGTAGTCCAGGGGCAGCAGGATGATCGAGGCCCGGCAGTTTGCGACTTCCGCACGGTACTTGGGATTGCCGAGGAACGAGATTTCGCCGGGACCGGCGGCGGTCAGCGCCCCAATGCCGGAGATCGGTTCCCCGGTGGCCCCGCGCGTCCGTCCCGGCTCCACCAGCTTGATGATCTCGGCGGGAGTGAAGGAGATCTGCATGGGCCGCATGCTGGGACGAAAACCAACGGGTGCAAAGTCCGAAAACAAAAAAGCCCCGCCGGCAATCGGCGGGGCTTGGGTGAAAGGACGATTGGCCCGGAATTATTTCTGTCCGCCCATCGGCACCTTGATGACCGGTGAGTCGGAGGAGTTGCCGGCCGCCGGGGCGGGCGCAGACGCCGGGGGCGTCGTGGCCGTGGCGGAGGCGGGACGGTCCTTGTTGATCTCCTTCATCACCTCGTCGGTGATGTCGAGGGCGGGATCAAAATGGATCACGGCCGGGATGCCGAGCAGCGACGGGCCCGACTTGTCAACCAGCAGGGAGGCACCGCGGCGCTTGGCCACGTCGGTGGCGATCTTGCCGATCTCTTCAAACATCAGGTCGCGGAAAGTGCGGATGCGGCCCTGCAGGGCGCGCTGGGTGTTGGCCTCGAAGGTGCGCACTTCGTTGGTCTTGCGCTGGATTTCCTCCATCTTGCGCTGCGCCTCGGACTGGACCTTGTTCTTGGCCTCGGCCGTGGCGGCCGGGTTGTTGGACTGGTCCACCAGCTCCTTGTACTGTTCGACGAGGGCGTTGCCTTCCTTGTTGAGGCGATCGAGCTCCTCCTGGGCCTTCTGGCCGTCGCCGCGCAGCTTTTCATTCTGCTCCTGCGTCTTGTAGTGGCTGTCGAGCAGCTTGGCCATATCGACAACGAGAACCTTGGTTGCCGTCTGGGCTTGGCCGGTCAGCGCGAAAACGCCGAATGCCGCCAGGACGAGCAATGATTTGAACGAGTTTTTCATGGTAGGGTAGATAAAGGTGAAAGGGATTTGAATACTAATCAGAAGCGGGTGCCAAAGGAAAAGTTGAACTGGTTGCCGGTATTGGCCTGTTTCGAACTGGTCAGTGGAATGCCATAATCGAGGCTCAGCGGGGCGCCGGCGACGAAGAGCCGGATGCCGACGCCGAAGTTATCGTGGTAGTCAGCCGGGTTGAAGTCATACGCCTTGGCGTTGACGAAGCCGGCATCGTAGAAGATGGCAAAGCGGATAGGGCTGACGATGTCCGCGGAATACTCGAGGCTCAGCATGGCGTAGGTCTTGCCACCGATCAGGAAGTCGCCGTCACGCGGGCCGATGCTGTTGTATTCGTATCCGCGGAGATTGTAGGGACCACCGAGATAGTACTTGTAGTAGTAGGGGACGTCGGGGCTGGTGCCGTAGCTCTCGATGATGCCGCCGCGCGCGATGACCGACAGGACCTGCGCCTGCAGGTCGAACAACGGGTAGAACTGCGAGCCGCGGAACTCCAGTTTGTAGTAATCATAATCACCACCCAGGAACCCGCCCGCCAGCTCGGTGTTGATTTCAACCCGGTTGCCCGAGGTGGTGTTGATGATCTTGTCGCGTGTGTCGCGCAGCAGCTGGAAGCCAAGGCGCGAAACCGTGCTGTCCCCGGCTGAAATCAGGTTGGAGTAGATGGGATCGACGTCATCGATCCCGATGACCTCGTAGGTGTAGGAGACCCGGCCTTCAACCAGCTCGAACAGGCGCTTGCGCAGGTAGATTTCACCGCCGGTCGCGATCTGCGTGTAGTAACTGCTGTTGTACTCCGAAGAGGTGCGGTAGAGGCTGAAGCCCATCGCCAGTTCGCGCTCGAAGAGCCAAGGTTCCTCGAAGGACAGCACGGCTTCGCTCGACAGCGAACCGAGCTGCAGCCGGAGCCGGAATTTCTGGCCGTCGCCCTGGAAGAGGGAGCGCCGGTTGAACAGGTCGAAGTTCGCCTGGCTGATCTCGGCGAAGACGGTGACCCGCTCCACGGAGCTGAAGCCGGCGCCAAAGGTCAGGTTGCCGGTGCGGGCTTCCTTGACCGCCACGCGCAGGTTGCGGCGGCCGGGGATGTTGGTCTCCTGCGGCGTCGTGTTCACATCATCAAAGAAGCGCGTGTTCTCCAGGCGCAGCTTGCTGATCTTCATGCGCACGGTGTCGAACACGTCGCCGGGGCCCAGCACGAGCTCGCGCAGGATGACGATGCTCTTGGATTTCACGTTGCCCTCGATGACGATGGACTCGACGTTGAATTTCTCGCTTTCCGTCACCTCGTAATCGAGGTCGATGTTGCCCGTGTTGACGTTGGGCTTGCGGAGGAGGCGCACCTGGGTGTCCAGGTAGCCGCCGGAACCGTAGAAGTCCTCCATGCGCTCGACATCCTTGTCGATCTTGGAGGGACGGAACACCATGCCGCTGCGCTGGCGGAGAATGCGCTTAAGCAGGCTGGCCTCGTGGATCTTCGAGCCTGTGACGTTGATATCGCCGATCTTGTAGCGGCGGCCCTCGATCACCCGGATGGTGATGACCAGCTTGGAGGGCGAGGGATAATCAAAGGTGATCTGGTCCTGGGGGATCTCGATGTCGAGGTAGCCTTCCTCGCGGTAATAATCGCGCAGCTTCTCCAGGTCGTCCTCGAACTTGTCGTCCTTGAAACGGCCGGTGTCGGTCAGCCAGGACATGAACCACCATTTCTTGGTCTCCATCTCCTTGCGCAGCAGGCGGGCCTTTACGTTGTCGTTGCCCGAAAATTTGATGACCGAAATTTTGACCTTCGCGCCTTCCTTGATCTTGAAGATGACCGTGCCGAAGCCCGTGGTCCGGTCCCGCTCGATGGCGTAATTGACCGAGACCTGATTGTACCCGACCTTCTGGTAGTATTCCCGGATCTTTTCCTGGTCTTCCTTCACCTGCCGTTCGTCGAGCGAGGTGTTGGCCTTGGTTTTGACCTCCTTGTTGAGGCGTGTGCCCTTGACCTTCTTGTTGCCCTCGTACCGGACAGCCAGCACGCGGAACTTGGGGGTGACCTCGAACAGCAGGTTGAAAGTCGTCTCCGAGACCGCCTCGCGCTTGACCTCGATGAACTCGAACAGGCCGGTGCGGTAGAGCGCCCGGATATCGCGATCAATCATGGAGTCGTCCAAGTCCCCACCCTCGCGGACCTGCATGTTGGCGCGGACCACATCCTCGCTGACAATGGCGGTGCCGACGAATTTGACCGACACCGTGCCCACCTTGTAGCTGGGGGCCGCCTCCTCAGCCTGGGGGGCTGTCTGGGCTGTTGCCTGGCTTCCGCTGACGCCGGAAAGCAGTAGAAACAAGAACAATACGCAAACTACCCTCGCCAGAGGGTTACGGTGTGAAGTTTTCAAAGCGGGTGATGTCTCTAAGGAAGGTAAGTTTCAATTCTCCTACCGGTCCGTTTCGTTGCTTGGCAACGATTAACTCGGCGGAATCGGCGGCTACTTGGAATTTTTCGTCGGCATCTTTGGGTCGGGCAAGCATCAGGACAACGTCGGCATCCTGCTCAATCGAGCCGGATTCGCGCAAATCCGCGAGTTTCGGAGTGCGGTTTTCCTTTTCGGAGGAGCGGTTCAACTGGCTTAATACAAGGACGGGGACGTTGAGTTCCTTCGCGAGCGCTTTTAATCCGCGGGAAGCTTCCGCCACCTGCTGCTCACGCGGCACCTTCGGGTCGGTCGGACTGAGCAATTGCAGGTAATCAACAATGATGAAACCGAGGTTGTGCCGCGCATGGATGCGCCGGGCCTTGGCGCGCAGCTGCATGATCGTGAGCGCGCTGGAGTCGTCGATGTAGATGCCGGACTTGGAAAACTCGTCCGCGACGGCCAGCAGGGCGCGCATCTCTTCGCCATTCTGCTTCACGAAACCCTCGCGCAACTGTTTCATGTTCACGCGGGCGCGGGAGCAGAGCATGCGCAGGGCCAGCTGGGCCGCGCTCATTTCGAGGGAAAAAACGAGGACGGCCACCGGAGCACCCCTCTTGGGCAGGGCGGCGGCCTCGGCAATGTTCAGGGCCAGCGAGGTTTTGCCCATAGAGGGCCGGGCCGCGAGGATGATCATTTCCTGCTTCTGAAAGCCGAAGGTAAG
>JBIJDP010000121.1:0-6584 GCA_044344065.1 Opitutaceae bacterium | reverse complement strand
CCATCCGTCGCGCGAGTTCATCGAAGGCCTGAGTCCGGAGTCGCGGGCCGTCATTTACACCGCCCTTTCCGCCTTCGTGGAAAACCCCGACCAGCACGATCCCTACCGGTTCCGCGCGGAAGCGGCCGATGAGTGGTTCCGTCACAGCGGACTGCCCACGCCCACGGTTGAGCGCGTCAAGCGGCTCCTGTACCGCCGCGGGTCCTCGCTGGTGTTTTCCGACCAGAACCTCGTGCTGGCCCAAATCCCGTCATTGCAGGAGCGCATGCTGCTGATCAAGACCCTGGCGCGGAAGTCCACCATGATGGTCAAGTTGCGCATCAACGCCAACTCGGACATCGACGCACTCGACAATTACTGGGGGCGCGGCCAGCGGTCCAAGGACATCCGCCCCCTGTTGCAATCCCTCCTCCGTGACGGCGCCAGCGCCTCCATCGACATAATCCACCTGCTCCCGCGCGTCCCGCGTTCCCTGCTTTACACCTACCCGGCGGCCACGGAACCCGGCAGCATGACCTACCTCGACTGTCATTGGACCGTCCTGAATTTCTTCAAGCCCCGGCCCGACGACCGCTACCAGAAACTGGAGGAAGTGACCGCCGCCTTCCTCAACGAATACTATCCCGTCATGGGGAACTGCACCTTCGGGGACATCATCATGTTCACCAAGCCCGACGGCAGCGTCATCCACTCCTGCGTCTTCATTGCCGGCGACATCGTCTACACCAAGAATGGCGCGTCCCCCAACGCCCCCTGGATTCTCATGTCGCTCTCCGACGTCGAGGCCTTCTATCCCAGCAAGGAGCCCCTGGACATCCAGTACTACCGCGCCAAGTCCTACGATCAGAGCCTCAGCGTGAACTGAGGCGAAACGTCGTAGGCCAGCCCGCTTGCGGGCGTGGTTTGGGCGCGCGCAAGTACGCTGGCCTACCCTACCCGCCTTCACCCGCCCGCCGACACCGCCGCGACAAAGCGCGGTATGATCCCGTCGAACGAGCCGTTGCTGAAAAAGATCACCACCCGCGGCTTCGCCCGGTCCCGCAGGGTCGCCAGGGTGAGTTCCTCAAGGAGTTCGGCATTCGTGTCCGCGGCGTGCGCCTCGATGCCCTGCGTGTCCAGCAACTGGACCACCGCCGCCGTGTCGAACCGGTCCCCGGCCGCCAGCTTCTCCCCGCGGTTCACCGCCCCAAGGTACACCTCGTCGGCCTGCGCCAGCGCGCGCATGAAGCCCGCCTGCAGCACCTTGGTGCGCGCCGTGTTGCTGCGCGGCTCGAACACCGCCGTCAGCGTGTGCCCGGGATGGCGTTGCCGGAAGGCCTGCAGCGTCTCCGCCAGCGCCGTGGGATGATGGCCGAAATCCTCCACCACCTTCAGTTGGGCCGCGTCGTAAAGCAGCTCCTGCCGCCGCCGCACGCCGCGGAACCGGGCCAGCGCCGCCAGCGACAGCCGCGTGGGATCCTCCGGGTGCAGGGCCAGCCCCGCCACCGTGGCCGCCATCGCGGCATTGCGCGCGTTGTACAGCCCGGACAGCGCCCAGCCGACCTGCCCCCAGGGCCGGCCGCGCCAGGCCAGCCGGAATTCCACGCCGGCCGCCGACTCCCTGAAATCCGCGATCCGCACGTCGTTGGCCTCGCCCGTGCCGACGCGCACCACCTGCGTCCACGGCATCGCCCCCAGGGCCTGCAGGTTGCCGTCGTCGCCATTCAGCACGATCCAGCCGTTCCGCGGCACGATGCGCGCGAGGTGGCTGAACGTGCGCTGGACATCCTGCAGGTCGCGGAAGATGTCCGCGTGGTCGAACTCCAGGTTGTTCAACACCGCGATATGCGGCGCATAGTGGATGAACTTGCTGCGCTTGTCGAAAAAGGCGCTGTCGTACTCGTCCCCCTCGATGACAAAGGGATCGCCGGCCGCGCCCAGATGGCTGCCCACGGGCGGATCGACCGGCACGCCGCCAATCAGGAACCCGGGATCGCGGCCGGCCTCGCGGAGCAGAAACGCCGCCAGCGCCGTCGTCGTCGTCTTGCCGTGCGTACCGCAGATCACGAGGTTGCGCCGTCCCGCCAGCACCTGGTCATGCAGCAGCGCCGGCAGCGAGGTGAACTTCAGCGCCCGGGTGTCCAGCAGCCATTCGATCTCGGGATTGCCGCGCGACAGCGCATTGCCGATCACCACGAGATCGGGCGCGAGCCGCGCCAGCCGCGCAGGGTCGTAGCCCTCGTGCACCGTGATGCCCGCCCCGGCCAGCACCGTGCTCATCGGCGGATAGACCCCCGTGTCCGACCCCAGCACCTCATGCCCCGCCGCCCGCGCCAGGAGCGCCGCGTTGCCCATCGCCGTCCCGCCTATCCCCATGAAATAGAGTTTCATTCCGTGCGCTTGTTGTGCCGGCAAGGGTTGGCGATGCGCCTCCCGCGGCAACATTAAAGGCAACCGGGTGATGGCGATCCACGGCGACGGACTCATCCTCACCTGTCACACGGTAGGCGCGGGAATAGGCGTGTTTCTATATATCGGCTTCGGTAGGTCAGCGCGCTTGCGCGCGCCCAATCCGCGCCCGCGAGCAGGCTGCCTACTATGCTCGGGTCGTCAGGCCGACCTGAGCCCGGGGCAACGGCTTCCGGGATTCATATCCGGGGAAGAAATTCGCCAACGCGCGCCGGTCGGGATATTCTAGTCTCATGTTCGAAGCACGCATCAAGGAACTGGAGCTGCAACTGGCCGCCGCCAACGAGTCGCTGGCGGCATTGACGCTGGTCAACACGGGACTCACCTCCCAACTGGCGGACGCGGAGGTTCGTAACAGGAAAATGAAACGCAATTCGCGCCAGGCCGAGAGTTCCTTCAATGAGAAGCTCGCCGTGGCGCAGAGTCGCCGCGGCTAAAGCCATGAACCTCTGGGGCACCCTCGCGTTCGTGGTCGTCATGCTCGGCACGCTGTACGTCATCACCGCCGTCATGATGCGGGCGGACGAGCGGCGCAAGAAGCAGGAGGACAAGAAGGCCGGCAAGGACGCTTTGAAATACGGCGCGTACAAATAGCTCTGCAGTGTAGCCGGGTCGCTGATCCCGGAGGCCGATGAACCGGGCTCAGCGAGCCCGGCTACAACGATCACAAGGCCCATTCTATCCCGCGGCGATTACCGGGACGAACCAACCTCACCCCAGCATTGCATGACGCCCGCCGGCTGTTAGCCTCGTGTCATGGACATCGCCGTCATCACTGTCATCGCGGTCGTGGTCGCCCTCATGCTCGTCATCATTTACGGCATTTACCGGGGGATGCAGAGTCCCGATGAGCAGCACGAGAAGAAGGAACGCCGCCGGCAGCAAAAGGAAGCCGCGCGTCATGGTGAATATCACCAGACGCCGCGCCACTGAGCCACTGAGCCGCCCGGCAATCATGCAATGAGGCCTGAGTTAGGGCAGGTCTTTGACCTGCCCATATGACGTTCAACCGCAGTTCAGCGTTCCAAAAGACGGGTCAGAGATCCGCCCTACTTTTGCAATGCAGCGTCGCATCCCTGTCTGCTTACGTCCCGCCTGCAGGGTTCAAGCGCGGCGGCTGAACTCCAGGATCGTGACCAGCCGGTGCCGGACGGACGGCGCCGACACCAGGGCCAGCCGGTTGATCGGCACATAGCGCCAGTTCACGCCACACACCCCGGCGCTTTTCTCCACCGCCCAGTCCGCCCGCACCGCCAGCGACAGGCGCCGGCCCCGGATCTTCGCCAGCCCTCCCCGTACACTTATTGCCAGGGGTGAATGCAGGTAAAACGTGACCGCCCGGGGTTCGGCCAGATCGAATTCATCGCATATCTCGATGCGGCCCGGTGTCGGTGAGCTGATACTCCGGCGGCAGCCCAGGACCGGTGGCAGCCAGGTCCCGCTGGTGTCAACAGCGGCATGCAATGCGACCTTCCCTCCCCGCGCCTCCCAGTGCGAGGCATGGGTCGAAGGGTTCTGCTGCATGCAGCCATCGGGCACGGCGAGATTGTGCGACAGCTCGCTCTTGAGAAACGGCAGGTTGTCGGAGTCGTGGTAGGGCACCATCCCGCGATCCACGGCAAACGCCTCGCCGCCCGCCTCGAGGATGAATGAACCCTTGTCGCGGTGGCAGTGTCCGGCGTTGGCCATGGCGCCGACCAAGAACAACCGCACGCTGCCACCCGGGAACGGGCGGCAACTGGTGACATGTCCGGCCTTGGCCAGCCGGCTGAAGACCGGCAGCCTGATGGCATCCCTGGGACACACCGCGGGACCATGAATCACGGACATGGGACCGTCGCAGGACCAGCGTTCGGCCTTCGGCAGTTTGCCCCGGCGCAGACAATCCGCCACGAGCCCGCGCCACAGCGGCGAATCCGTGGCCGCGGCCATCATCGTGATGGCATCCACGGCGAGCGAATCCGCCACGGTGTCGGCGATCGTCAGGTAGGCCCCGGGTTCGCCGGTCGTGGACAGCAGGGACGCCATGAAATCGTCCATCGCCTTCACCTTCGGCGGCACCATGTCCGCCAGCTTTTTGCCCCGGTAACGGGCCAGGGCGGCGAGTGCGGGTATGTTGGTGCGGAAGGTGGAATTCCAATAGTGCAGGCCTTCGTCGGTGGACCCGTCCGCCTGGATGTAGCGGTCGATGATCTCATAAAGGTCACGCTCAAACACATCAATGTCCGCCCGCGTGCGCGGCCACGCGCGCTCGAGCACGAGCAGCCCGAGGAGCCGGCCGAGCGCGATCATGTGGCTCTGGTTGCAGTTCAGCATGTACTCGTACTGGAGGAAGACCGTGCGCACCCGGGGCAGACCCTTCGTGGCGATGGCATGGCGCACGAGCTGCTCGGCCTTGGGAGTGAACCACGCGCCCGCCCAGTCGAACGCGAGCACGAGTCCGGCCATGGCAAAGGCCTCCGGAAATCCGCGCTGGTCCCAGGAGGTGCCGGGAAACTCCTGCATGAAGTGCGGTGCCCAGGTGCCGGCATGCGCGAGGCTCATCACAATGCGCGCGGCAAAGCGCAGGCACTCCGGGTCCCGGTCAATGAGGCCCACGAGCGCGCAGATGGGGGCGTCCGTGTGGAACGAACGCGTCGCGAGATCCCTTTCCCGCACCAGCGTGGTCGAATTGTCCCCGGCGCCGATGAGCGGGCCGATTTGCGCCTCCGGCGAGCGCGGCGCAGCCATGGCGGCGCGCGCCGTCTTCCGCAGATTGTCCATGATCGGACGGTAGAGCGGCGACAGGGCCTTGCGGCGCAGTTGCGCCACGTCCTCATCCCCGAAGAAAAACCCGTAGCGCAGTTTCCCGCCCACGTCGGTCCCCTCGGGATGCAGCCAGCCCTCCCATTCCGGTCCGTACAGCGGCGGCCGGATCAGCATGGCATGGCGCACCGCCGACCGGGCGCAGCCCACCCAATCCAGCCAGGCCTCGGCCGCGCCCGCCTGATTGGTCGCCAGTTCGAGTTTGATCGCCTGCAGGCGGGTACCGTGCAGCCGGCCTTCAAATTCATGCCCGATGCCGCGGCCCGGTTCGGCCTTGATGAGGATGAGCGTCCGGCCGTCGATGGTGGCCGTCACCGTCAGCCGCGCATGCGGCGGACACGCCATGCGCACCACGAGCCGGTCATAGCCGGACAAGTCCACATCGAGCACACGCGAGAATGAAAGCACCGGCCGGGCCCGGGCGGCGCCGCGAAGCGGGCCAGCCTGCGGCTTTCGGGCGGCCCGGTTCCAATCGAACGTCAACCAACACCAGGCTTGCGTGGCACGCACCTGATCCACGCCCAAGGGTCCGACCACCAGCGGATTTGGCGCGCCCGCGGCCACCGGCTTCGGCCCCTTCGTGGGTGCGGCATCGGGTGTCCCGGCCCCGACGGCCGGCGCCAAGGTGTAGCTGGCCAATGGTGACAGGTCCTTGTCCCAGAAACCGTCAATCACGGCTTCGGCCTCATTGATCGGGATCGGCCGACGCGGGTTTCGCTTGAGCGGCCTCGCCCTGACTCGTGGCTTTTTCATGGGTGAAATGACAAGTGGATGGGATGGGTTTGTAGACACTCCCTAACCAACCGGTTGGGACATGGCCGCCGCCGCCGCCTTTTGCGCCCGGACTTTCTTCTGCCATTCGAGTATGAGCAGGCTGCAGGCGATGGCCGCCAGCGCAGTGAGCGTGCCGCAGAGGATGAAGATGTAGCGGTAATTGCGCAGGTGCTCGAGGATCCAGCCCACCGTGGGGTGCATGATCATCAGGCCGGTGTAGCCAAAGGCCACATTGGCGCTCACGAACTGCCCGAATTTTTCCCGGGGCAGCACGATCGGTGCGACCACGCATACGCCCACGAGATAGATGGCCATGAAACATTGGTTCACGCACCACCAGCTCAGCAGGCTCACTTCATCCTGCACGAGAAAGAAGCCGCAGAAGTAACTCGCGCACACCAGCATGATGCCGATCAGGGTGAGCCGCATCGCGTGGAATTTGTCGATCACCGGCCCCGCGATGAAGTAGATCGGGATGCTGACCAGAAACGTCCAGCCCTTCACCTCGCCGAACTGCTCCAGGGTGAGCCCCAGCGTGGCTGCATACCCCGGCTGGC
>JBIJDP010000120.1:0-6588 GCA_044344065.1 Opitutaceae bacterium | reverse complement strand
GACTTTTCGTGCTGGCCGAGGCGAGCATTGCATCGCCCTTGATCCGGCCGGCCATGTTCCGCGATCCCGTTCTCAGCGCGAGCCTCGCCATGAGCGCATTGGTCTCGACCGTCATGATGGCGACGCTGGTAGTCGGACCGTTTTACCTCTCCCGGACACTCGGCCTGGAAGCGGCGGCGGTCGGGCTGGCGCTGTCCATCGGACCGCTGGTCGCGGCGCTGGCCAGTGCGCCGGCGGGTCGGTTGGCCGACCGCATTGGGGCCAGCCGCATGACCGTGGCCGGTCTGGCCGGCATGGCGGCCGGCACCCTTCTGCTGTCCATGCTGCCGGCGACACTGGGCCTGGCCGGCTACATTGCGCCCATCGTGATCACCACGGTCAGCTATGCGTTGTTTCAGACGGCCAACAACTCCGCCGTCATGGCGGATATAGGTGCCGACCAGCGGGGCGTGGTTTCCGGCCTGCTCAATCTCTCGCGCAACCTTGGGCTCGTGACCGGCGCCTCCGTGATGGGGGCGGTGTTTGCGTTCGCGTCGGGGACGACTGACATCGCCTCGGCCAGTCCCGCAGCCGTGGACGCCGGCATGCGGATTACCTTCGCCGTAGCGGCTGCTCTCATCGTTGGAACGCTCGTGCTTGCGGTGGGAATACAGCATCGCGGCGTGCAGCCGCTCCTGCAATCAAGCCACCCGCCACCAGGCAGGGCGTTACCGGCCCCGGTGAACCGGCGCCATCGGGTGGCTCGCTCCTGACGGACCAACGGTCCGCCCTATGACCGCCCAGAGCAACGCCCTCGTTGCTATACACATCTGTTAAAGCAATGCCGCTGCTTTGGGTAGCGCCCGACCTCCGGGCGGGCGGTTCGGCGTGCGTCTGTCAATCGCGGCCCGTCCGGAGGCCGGGCCCTACCCAAGGAACGAGCATGAAGTCGCTTTTCACGGAGCGTGTCTCCGGCCCTTCGACTTGTGCATAGCAACGAGGGCAATGCCCAGGCTGTTATGGCAGCGCGCCGCTGGCGCGACGGCTCATACGCGGTTTGGCCCCAAGCCGGCGGTGATCAGACCTCGCTGTCGGTGCTGACCATGCGGGCGAAGATCATCTTGCCGCCCGACGTGGGCAGCACGCTGGTGACCTCGGCTTCCACCTGGCGTCCGAGGTGGTTGCGACCGTCCACGACCACGACCATCGAGCCATCTTCCAGATAGCCGACCGCCTGCCCCTCCTCCTTGCCGGGCCGGCTGAGCTCGATGCTCACTATCTCGCCGAGGGCGAGTTCGGGCCGGAGGGACTTGGCGAGCTGGTTGAGGTTCAGGCATTGCACGCCCTGAAACTCGGCCATCTTCGTGAGATTGTAGTCCGTCGTCAGCAGCTTCGCGCGCATGGACTGGGCCAGGAAGACCAGCTTCGCGTCCACATCCTGCCGGCGGCTGACCTGACTCTCGGGCGTGCGGATATCGAGGTGCTTGATGCGCCGGAGCTCATTGAGCACCTCCATGCCCCGCCGGCCGCGCGCCTGCTTGATGGGGTCGGAGGAGGCCGCCACGGCCTGCAGCTCCTTCAACACAAAACTCGGGATCACCAGCCCGGAGCTGAAAAACCCCGTCTCGCAAACCCGGGCGATGCGTCCGTCAATGAGCACGCTCGTGTCCACCACGACCAAAGGCACATCCACCTCATGCGGCACGAAGCGCACGTAGGGGATGACGAGGTTGAACTCGTCCTTGCCGCGCAGGGCGATGACCGCGCAAAGGTAGGTGCACGAAAGAAACAGCGCCAGCCGGGCGATGAAGATGTTTTGTTCGTCGCCGCGGTCAAAGAGCGGCGAGGTGCCGACCAGGTAGGAAATCAGCGCACCGACCGCCAGGCCGAAGGTCACCGCCGAGAGTCCGCGGAGGGAAAAGCCCTTGAGCAGGATATCCACCAGCACGACCAGGGCGCCGATGGAGAGGCCGATGAAGCTGGCCAGCAGGCGGTGGTCATCCCAGTCGGTCACGCTGTAGCAGACGAGCCAGCCGCCCAGCATGCAGAGCAACATGAACGCGAGGCGGATGGCTGGCAGGGTTTTGTTCATGGCAAGGGGTTAACGAATGGCCAGATACAACAAAACCGGTCCGGCAATAAAGACAATCATCAGCAGATAAATCAAGCGGACGGCGCGGCGGGCTTTTATCTTTTCAGCCTCGGATTCGTTCATCTTAGTGACCGGCACTGCACCGCACCTCTCCATTGATGACAACGCAATACTGGCTGGTTAAATCCGAACCCGAGGCTTACGCGTGGGCCGACCTCGAACGCGACCGGCATACCGCCTGGACCGGCGTGCGCAACTATCAGGCCCGGATTCATCTTAACGCCATGCGTCCCGGCGACCACGTGCTTTTTTATGAGAGCGTCACGACCAAGGCCGTCGTAGGCCTCGCCGCGGTGACCAGGCGCGCCTTTCCCGATGCGACCGCGGACGAACCCGGTTGGGTGGCCGTGGAACTCAAGTGCGTCCGCGCCCTGCCCCGTCCGGTCACGCTGGCCGCCATCAAGGCCACTCCCGCGCTGGCGAACATCGCGCTCCTGCGGCAGAGCCGCCTGTCGGTGATGTCGCTGCGGGCCGAAGAGTTCGCCGCCATCATGAAACTCGCCGCGTAGTGCCGGACTTCAGCCGGCACTGGTCGGGAAGCCTCGCACCCCCGGCGCCACGCCCCAGCGCGGGCTAAAGCTCCGCGCTACGAAATCCGCCCCGCCCGCACCTCCGGCTCGACACCGCACCGTTTGCCCATTGCAAATAGGGCGTGAGCGCGCAAATCACCATCCTCGCCCCCGGCCTGCTCGGCGGCTCGGTCGCCCAGGCCGTGCGGACGCATGGGCTCGCCCGCCGGATCGTGTTGTGGGCCCGCCGGCCGGAAGCCCGCCTGGCACTGCGCACGCAACCGTGGTGCGACGCCGTCGCCGACACTCCCGAGACCGCGGTCCAAGGCTCCGACCTGGTCGTGCTCGCCGCCCCGGTGGACCGCATCATCGCCCTCACCCGCCAGATCGCGCCGCACCTCGCCTCGGGCGCCGTCGTCACCGACGTGGGCAGCGTCAAGGGCGAGATCTGCCGGCTCGGGCACGCCGCCGTCCATGGTCGCGGCCACTTCGTCGGCGCCCATCCCATGGCCGGCTCCGAAAAGATCGGCTGGGAACACGCCAGCGGCACCCTCTTCGACCGCCGTGCCTGCTTCGTCACGCCGCTGCCCGAGACCGACCCCAAGGCCGTCGAGACCGTCGTGCAGTTCTGGCGCGACCTCGGCTGCGAAGTCACCACCGAGCATCCCGACAGGCACGACGAGATTGTCGCCCACATCAGTCATCTCCCCCAGATCCTCGCCTCCACGCTCTGTGCGTTCCTGGCGAAAAAGGATCCGCGCTGGCGCAACCACGCCGGCGGCGGGCTGCGCGACACCACCCGCATCGCCGCGAGCGATCCGCACCTCTGGCGCACGATCCTTGAGCAAAACCGCGACGAGGTGCTTCGCGCCCTGAGCGGCTACGAGGACGAATTACACGCGCTCCGGGCCTCGCTGGCCAACCGCGACTACCTCGACGTCGTCGCCCGCCTCGAGCGCAGCCAGGCCTATCGCCGGGAATTCCGTCCGCTGCCGTGATGTCCCTGCCCGACCCCCTGCCCATCCCGCCCTTCACCCGACCCGCCCGCGGTGAACCGACCCTGCCCGGATCCAAGAGCGTCACCAACCGCGCGCTCATCCTCGCCGCCCTGAGCCGGACCACCGTCACCCTCCGCGGCGCCCTGTTCAGCCGCGACACCCGCCTCATGGTCGCCGCCCTGCGCACGCTCGGGTTCGACGTGTGGACGGACGAATCCGCCCTCACGATCACCCTCACCGGCCGGGGCGGCGAGATCCCGGTGCGCGAGGCGCGCCTCGAGGTGGGCAACGCCGGCACCGCCGCGCGCTTCCTCACGGCCTTCGTCTGCCTGCGGCCGGACGGGGTTTATCACTTCGACGGCGACGAGGCTATGCGCCGGCGGCCCATCGGCGCCCTGCTCGCCGCCCTTGCCGCGCAAGGCGCGCACGCCAGCGCCCAAGCCTTCCCCTTCACCCTCCAAACCTCGGGCCTGCCCGGCGGTGAAGTCGAACTCGACGCCTCGGAAAGCAGCCAGCTTCTGTCGGCTCTCCTCATGGTCGCCCCGCACGCCCGCACCCCGCTCACCGTGCGGCTCAAGGGCGCCACGGTCTCGCGGCCCTTCGTCGAGATGACCGAACGCATGGTCCGGCAATTCGCCCAAAACCCTGCGGACTACGCCATCGAGGGCGACGCGACCGCCGCCAGCTACTTTGCCGCGCTGGTCCACGTCACCGGTGGCCGGCTGGAGGTGCGGGGATTGAATACCGGCGCCGATGCCCTGCAGGGCGACGGCGAGTTTTACCGCCTGCTGGCCAGGCAGGGACTCATCACCAGCAGCGGCATCACGGTCGGGGCCGGTACCGCACGCACCGGTTTCGCGGCGGAGTTCAACGGCTTCTCCGACACCTTCCTCACCCTCGCCGCCCTCGCCCCGCTGCTGCAGGGGCCGACCCTCCTCTCCGGGATCGCCCACACGCGCAAGCAGGAGACCGACCGCGTCGCCGGCATGGCGCGGGAACTCACCAGACTCGGCCAGCACGTGATCGAGACCGGGGACGCCCTGGAAATCCACCCGCGTCCGCTGCGGAGCGGACAGGTGATCGAAACCTACCACGACCACCGTTTCGCCATGAGCTTCGGTATTCTCGGCTGCCACGATCTCCACGGCGACGGCCGGCCGTGGCTGTCTGTCCGCGATCCCGCATGCTGCGCCAAGACGTTTCCGCACTTTTTTGAGTTGCTGGAGTTCCTGCGTCAAAAATCCTTGGGCCACTGATGGCTAACACGCCTTTCCTCATTGTTGCCATCGACGGCGGAGCCGCCTCGGGCAAGTCCTCCTCCGCGCGGCTGCTCGCCGACCGCTTCGACCTGCTGCACGTGGACACCGGTTCGTTCTACCGGCACATCACGGCCGAACTGCTGCGCCGCGGCGTGCCCTCCAGCGGCCTCAAGGCGCTCCCGGCCGCGCTGGCCGCCATGCAGTTCTCCACGCAGATCGAGGGCCGCTCGGCCCGCATGCTCATAGACGGCCAGCCGGCCGGCGACGAGATCCGCAGCGAGGAGGTCAACGGCCACGTTTCGCACTACGCCGCCATTCCCGAGGTGCGACAGAAACTGTTGGGCTACCAGCGCGGCCTGGCGGACGTCGCTCGCCAGCACCGGCTCCGCGGGCTCGTGATGGAGGGCCGCGACATCGGCTCCGTGATCTTTCCCGACGCCGGCTGCCGTTTTTTCCTGCATGCCGACCCGCTCGAGCGGGCCAAGCGCCGGGCCGCCGAGGGCCGGCAGGACTCCATTGCCGAGCGCGACCGCCTCGACTCCTCGCGCAAGACCTCCCCGCTGACCTGCCCGGCCGGCGCCATTGACATCGACAGCACCCACCTGTCGCTGGCACAAGTGGTGGAGCAAATGTCCGCCATCATCGCCACGAAGCTGGCCCCCGCATGAGTCGCGCATTATCCCAGGTCGAAATGGAACCGGTCTACGGTTTCTTCCACTACCTCGCTTACGTCCTGTACGGCATGTTCTTCCGCGGTGAAACCTTCGGGCTGGAACATCTGCCCCGCCAGGGCGCCTTCCTCATCGCCGCCAACCACGCCAGCTTCCTGGATCCGCCGTTCATCGGCTGCCAGGTGCCGCGGCAGATCGCCTACTTTGCCCGCAAGACGCTCTGGAAGCCCGGCTTCGCCTCCTGGTGGCTCGATACCGTCGGCACCATCCCCGTCGATCGCGACGGCGGCCAGGATGTCAGCGCCATCAAGCGCGTGCTCAAGGCGCTCAAGGATGACAAGGGGCTGATCCTGTTCCCGGAGGGCACGCGCTCGCCCGACGGCGAGCTAAAGGAGCCCAAGGCCGGCGTCGGGCTTATCGCCTGCCGCGCGCAGGTGCCCGTCATCCCGGCGCGCATTTACGGTTCGTTCAAAGCGTATGGCAAAGGCCAGCCCCTGCGTCTCGGCACGCCGGTCACCGTGGTCTTTGGTCCGCCGCTGGCTCCCGCCATTTACGACGACCCCGCCGCGGGCAAGGAGCGCTACCAACTCGCCTCGCAGCGCATCTTCGCGCGCATCGCCCAGCTGCAGCCGCCGAAGTCCGTGGTGATTTGAGCCGCCGAAGCGCGGCGGCGGGTTTTAAGTCCTGGGTTTTAGGTGTTGGGCGCAACCGCTCCGGCTTTGGCACATCGGCCCGGCACTTCGCACCTAACCCGTAACACCTAAAACCTAACGCCTCAGTCCGCCTCCGCCTACGGCATCAGCCGCTCGATCAGCCACGATCCATCCGGCTGCAGCTTGTAGCGGAAACGGTCGTGCATGCGACTGGGCCGGCCCTGCCAGAATTCAAAGGTCTCGGGCGTCACGCGGTAGCCGCCCCAATTGTCCGGCAATGGTATCTGCCCCTGCATGAACTTCGCCTTCATCTCGGCAAACTTGGTCTCCAGCAACGACCGGGTCGTGATGACCTCGCTCTGTCGCG
>JBIJDP010000119.1:0-6602 GCA_044344065.1 Opitutaceae bacterium | reverse complement strand
GCGACGAGAACGCCAAGCCGGTTTACGTCGAATACGACGGCGATCTTTTCTGGGTGAACATCAACCGCCGCGGCGAACTCTGGATCAACACCCGGGAGAAGCCGCGTCCGGTCTTCCGCGTGGTGCAAGCCACCAAGGTCGCGGCCGACGAGTCGGTTGAGAAACCGGATGCCGGAAACCGGAAACCCGCCTTCGCCGAGGCTACGGCGGGCAAGCCGGAGAGCGAAGCACCTTTGGCTGAGGCTGCGCCCGCCGAGACGCCCCAGGCGCAGTCTGCGGAAAAGCCCGCGGCGAAGCCGGCGGGCAAACCGGTGGTCCCGCTGCCGGCGGGTCCGGAACTGCTGCAGAAAATCCGCCCGCACATGCGCCGCAACCGGCGCGGGCCCGGCGGCTCGGGCAGCACCAGTTTTCTGGCGCGCGCCCTGCGCACCACCGAGGCCGAGCTCATGACGGCGTTCGCCGGCCTGGGACTCGCCCTGCCGGCCCAGCCGGGGGACAAGCCCCTGTTCGCCGAGTTTGGCAACGAGTTGTGGTGGTTGAATCGCGACCAGCGCGGCGGTGTCTGGATCAACGGCCGCGACAAGCAGGCCGGCGAGACCATCGCTTCCGCGACGGAAGCGGAGCCGAAACCGGAAACCGGAGAGCGGAAACCGGAGAGTGAAGCCGCCACGGGTGAAGCGACGCCGGCAGCAGAATCGACGCCTGCAGCCGAGGTGGCGGCAGCCACGGCACCGACTTCGAATCAGAAACCGTCCGCCGTGCATGTGCTTCCCGGGGTGCGCATTCTACTGAAGGAAGGGAAGACCGGCGCCTTTGCGGGAGAAGCCTGCCGGCTGGCGAGCGAGCTTGGGCGTACCGAAGAGGAATTCATCGCGGTGCTCACGGGTGTCGGACTCAAGGCGCCGGAAAAGCCCCGTGAGAAACCCGTCTTCGTGGAACATGCCGGCGAGATCTTCTGGTTCAACCGCAACGCCAAGGGCCAGCTCTGGCTCAACGCGAAGGCTTCGAAGTACGCCGACAAGGGTGGCGACGACGCGGGCGGGGATAAACCGAAACGCGGCCGCTCGCGGAAGAAGGAGTAGAGCGGCGGGCAGGAACCGGTTCTCACGCGGAGGCGCGGAGAGTGCGGAGTGTTTGGGAGCATGAAGCTCCGATGGTAATCCCTGCACCGCTCTCCTCCGCGAGCTCCGCGTCTCCGCGTGAGCTCCGTGCGATGTCCGCAAACGAAAACGCTTCCCAGCTTTAGAACTCCGCCGTGCCCGGGGTGCGGGCAAAGGGGATGACGTCGCGGATGTTGGCGACGCCGGTCACGAACATGAGCATGCGCTCGAAGCCGAGGCCGAAGCCCGCATGCGGCACGGTGCCGTAGCGGCGGAGGTCGAGATACCACCAGTAGTTCTTCTCCTCGAGGTGGTGCAGTGCCATGCCGGCACGGAGCTTGTCGAGGCGCTCCTCGCGCTGGCTGCCGCCGATGATCTCGCCGATGCCGGGCACCAGCAGGTCCATCGCGGCCACGGTCTCGCGGCCCTCGGCGCAGCCGTCGGTCTGGCGCATGTAGAACGCCTTGATCGCGCGCGGGTAGTTGTAGACCGTGACCGGGCACTTGAAGTGCTCCTCGGTGAGGTAGCGCTCGTGCTCCGACTGCAGGTTGTCGCCCCAGGCGACCGGATGCTCCCAGGTCTTGCTGGACTTGATCAGGATCTCGACGGCCTCGGTGTAGCTGCAGCGGACGAACGGCTTGTCCAACACGAAGTCGAGGCGGGCGAGCAGTTCCTTGTCCACGAACTTGGAAAAGAACTCGAGATCGCCGGCGCAATGCGCGCGGATGTCGCGGATGAGGTATTTCACGAATTCCTCGGCGAGCGCCATGTCGCCGTTGAGGTCGCAGAACGCGACCTCGGGCTCGATCATCCAGAACTCGGAGGCGTGGCGCGAGGTGTGCGAATTCTCGGCGCGGAAGGTCGGGCCGAAGGTGTAGACGTTGCTCAGCGCGCAGGCGAAGATCTCGGCCTCGAGCTGGCCGCTGACGGTGAGAAAGGTCTTCTTGCCGAAGAAGTCCTTCGTGCTGTCAATCTCGCCCTGCTCGGTCTTGGGCGGGTTGGCGAGGTCGAGCGTCGTGACGCGGAACATGTCGCCCGCGCCCTCGGCGTCGCTGGCCGTGACGATCGGCGTGTGCACGTAGTAAAAGCCCTTGTCCTGGAAGAACTGATGGATGGCGTAGGCCAGCCGGCTGCGCACCCGGAAGACGGCGCCGAAGAGATTCGAGCGCGGACGCAGGTGCGCGATCTCGCGGAGGAATTCCATCGTGTGCCCCTTTTTCTGGAGCGGATAGGTGGCGTCGGCCTCGCCCAGGACCGTGAATTTCTCCGCTACGACCTCCCACTTCTGGCCGCCGCCCTTGGACTCGACGAGCTTGCCGCTGACCTCGATGGAGGCACCGGTGTTTACGCGGGCGACCTGCGCGTAGTCGGGCAGGGCGGCGTCCACGATGATCTGGAGGCCCTTGAGGCAGGAACCGTCGTTGAGTTCGATGAAGGAGAAGGCCTTGGCGTCGCGGCGCGTGCGGACCCAGCCTTGGAGCAAAATGGCGTCGAGCGGCGCGGTGGCGTTGAGGGCGTCTTTGACGAGGGTGCGTTGCATGATGTTGCCGTTAGGAGCTAGAGGGCGGGGAGGGAACGCTCAAGCATAACGCTCAACGCTTAACGTTTAACTCTTAACGCTAAAGTGAACGGCGCAACGGAAGGCAGCCCGCTCGCGGGCGCTTGTTGGGCGTGCGCATGCGAGTCGAGCGCGAGCAAGCTCGCTGCCTACCGCAACCACCCCGCCACATGAGCGTTAAAAGTTAAACGTTAAGCGTTGTGCGTTCCGTCGGCGTCAGCCGGCGGTCCCGTCCTTGCGGGAGTGCAGGCAGATGCGGTTGCCGGCGGGATCGGCGATCCACGCCATCCAGCACACGCGGGTCTCGACAGGCTCGATCAGGATCTTCACGCCGCGCTTGCGGCATTTGGCGACGGCCGCGGGCACATCGTCCACGGCCATGGCCACGCACGCGGCGCCAGCCCAATCCCACTCTGGATGCCTTTCATGCTCGGTGCCATTGAGGCAGAACGTCAGCGGGGCGGTGTGGAACTCGGACCACCAGTCGGTCCATTCCTCGCCCCGTTTGAAGCCAAACAGTTTCTGGTAGAACGCGCGGGTCTTCCGGATGTCCTTCGTGTTGTACATCACGAAGTCGAGGGCGCGGACGGGGATGAGGGCGCGCTTGCCGGAGATTGTGGGGGTTCCGGGCGACTTCTTGGTGCGGGACTTTTTCATGATGCTTTTCGTCCCTGGAAGTTATCGGCGGGGAGAGAACGCTCAAGCATAACGCTCAACGCTTAAGTGCCTGGGAGCGCGGGCCGCTGGCCCGCATGGGATTGTTGTAGGGCCGGACCTTGGCCCGGTCCTGTTTGGGCTTGTGCAGCCGCCAACACCTTCGAGGTCTGGCGCAAGCGCCGGCCCTTCAGCGGAACCACTCGCCCACGCTTAGCTACGGCGCTGTCCCACTTAAGCGTTAAAAATTAATCGTTGAGCGTTCCGCCGGCTTTCGCCGGCGGTGCTCAGAACACCGTGCTCAGCAGTCCGTAGACGCCCACGCTGAGGGCGGCGAGCGAGTCGCCGGCGATCAGGCCGCCGCCGGAGAGGGACATCGTGCTCATGTCGGAGGGCAGGGCGTCTTTGCCATCCGCCGGCTGGCGCCGGGCGGACCAGACGTTGAACAGCGAACCGCCAATGCCGCCGGCGGTCCACCAGAGGACGGTGACGATCTCGACGAAACCGCCGAAGCTCGAGGCATAGGGGCTGGGCATCACGACGGCGTCGAACAGGAAGTCGGTGGTCTTGCCGGTGGCGCTGCCGGTACTGAAGGCCGGGTAGCCTTTGCTACGCTTCACGAGCTTGCGGATGACTTCGGTGGCGAGGCCGATGGCCAGCCCGAGCCAGAGGGCTTTCATCACGTGCGGCTGTGATTCGGTGATGCCGCGCAGGGCGCCGACAAACTTGTAGGTCATGGCGCTCTGCCATTGCTGCGCTCCCGGCACCTCCTGGCCGAACTGGTCGAGCTTCAGCACCGGGTAGGCCTGCAGGAACACCTTGGCGAGGACGACGGCGAACAGCGCGCCAAACACAATGCCGATCATCTGGTAGCGGAACTGCACGACCCGGTTGGTGCCGAGGCGCCAGCCGGTGGAACGGTCCTGCTGCATGTCGCCGCCCACGCTGCAGGCGATGAGCAGGATCGAGGCGCACATCAGGCCGGTCCCGGGGCTGGTCAGGCCCGCGGCGGCGAGGATGAAGACCGTGAGCACGAAGGCGCTGGAGATGGGATTCCAGTCGGAGATGCCGAGGGAGATGCCGTTCACCAGCACGAAGAGGAAGCAGAGGCCGACGGCGATGAACAGGAAGCTCAGGGGTTCGCCCAGCACCCAGTGTCCGCCCACGATCACCGCCGCGCCCCAGAACACCACCCAGAGCACGAGGCGCCAGAAGTTCACGCGCTTCCAGTCCTCCTTCGGCTCCGGGTTGACCGGCTGCTTGGCGCGGAAGCGCTGCACCGCCTCCCAGAGGATGAGCACGATGTCGATCAGCGCCGCGCCGAGGATGGTGCCGAGCGCGATGATGAAGCCGATCTTGCGGTAGGGATCACCCTCCGCGAGCCAGCCGATCTCCACCAGGTGCGGCGTGATGAAGACGCCGATGACGGACACGACCAGCGCCGGGATGGCGATGCGCGCGCCGACGATCATGCCGGCGCCGACCGTCGAGGCGGAGAGGCCGGTGACGCTGAGGGCGGCGATCTTGAAGGTGGAGAGGCCGACCGCGTAGCCGATGACCATGCCGCTGCCGAGCTTGGCGATGGAGCGCCGGAGCAGGGTGGGGTCGGTGAGGGCGCGCAGGATGTTGGCCACCGCGAAGCCCGACGGGAAGTTGAGGTGCATGCGGTCCACCAGCACCGGGGTGTAGAGCATGCCGATGCCGCCGCCGAACATGCCGATGCAGCCGTAGAACAGGGCGAGCTGCCAGGCCGGCACCTCGGGCAATCCGAGCCAGTGGCGCGCCTGGATCAGCACCGCCATGCCGCACATGCCGGCGACCGACGCCGCCATCGTCTGCATGTAGTTCGCGCCGTGCTTGCCCTCGGGTCCGTAGGGCAGGGTGACGGCGCTGCCCAGGATGCCCGCGAGCACCTGGCCGCCGACGAAGAAGCCGATGGAGAAATTCATGAACGCCGCCGAGATGCCGCCGAGCGGGCCCAAAATGAAGATGGCTACGACCGCCAGCATGAGGTGATAGGCCGGAGTGCCGATGTCGGGCAGATAGCGTCTCAGGCCGGTCCGAGGGGTGGATTGCATGGGGCTCCATGAACCACGGATGCGGGGACTCGTCACGAGCAAAGATGGCCGGGGTAGGGGTATCGTAGGGCCGGACTTCAGCCGGCACTTGAGCGCGGTGAATGATTGGCGAATGGGGCGTGAGCGGCGCCGGCTGAACCCCGGCGCTACGTGGCGGCGGCGGCAACCCCGGTAAATTCGACGTTGAGGCCGGCAACGGAGCCCCGCAGCGTCCTCCCCGGCCGGGTGCCCCGGCCGCAACGCCCCCATCCTATGATCTGCTACGTTCCCGCCGAGCACGCCCCAGCCGAGCCCCGGGCGGCGCTCACTCCCGCCACGGCCCAGGCGCTGGTGAAACTGGGCTTCACAGTGCAGGCCGCCCCCAGCCTGGGCCGCGCCAGCCATTACGCCGACGCCGATTATGAAAAGGCCGGGGTCGTCTTCAACGCCGACCATGCCGCCGCCCTGGCGGCCGCCGACCTGGTGCTGCGCGTGCGCAAACCACCGGCCGGGGACGTGATTCGCATGAAGCGCGGGGCGCTGCACCTGAGCTTTCTCGATCCCTTCAACGAGTCGGCCCTGCTCGCCGCCTTCGCGGCGGCGGGTGTGAGCGCGGTGAGCCTGGAAATGATTCCGCGCACGACGCTGGCCCAGAAGATGGATGCGCTCAGCTCGCAGGCCAGCCTCGCCGGCTACGCGGCAGTGATCGAGGCCGCGCAACGGTTGCGCATGGCCCTGCCGATGATGATGACGCCCGCGGGCACCATCATGCCGGCCCGGGTGTTCGTCATCGGGGCGGGCGTCGCAGGCCTGCAGGCCATCGCTACCGCCAAGCGGCTCGGCGCCCGCGTCGAGGCCTTCGACACCCGGCCCGTGGTCGAGGAACAGGTCAAGTCACTCGGTGCGAAGTTCATCAAGATCGACCTCGGGGAGACCGGCCAGACGGCCGGCGGCTATGCCAAGGCGCTCACGCCCGAGCAGATAGCCAAGCAGCAGGCCGGCATGGCGAAGATCTGCTCACAATCGGACATCGTCATCACCACGGCCAAGGTCTTCGGCCGGCCCGCGCCGCGGGTGATCACCCAGGCGATGCTCGACGGCATGAAGCCCGGCAGCGTCGTGGTGGACCTGGCGGTGGAGAGCGGCGGCAACGTCGAAAGCTCGCGCCCGGGCGAGGATGTGATCACCGCGAACGGCGTCACCATCATCGGGCATCCCTGCATCGAGGGCACC
>JBIJDP010000118.1:0-6625 GCA_044344065.1 Opitutaceae bacterium | reverse complement strand
GGTTTTGGGCCCCATCGGTTGTGTCGCGTACCCGGAGGCAGGTCTAAGACCTGCCCTACTGGGCTGCCGGATCTTGAACGTTCAGCGTTAAAAGTTCAGCGTTCAGCGTTCCGGGCCGCCAGGCCCGGTTAGCCCGTCAGGTTCTCGATTTCCTTGATGAACGCGACTCGATCGGCGGCTTTGAAGAACGAGGTGCCGGCGACAAAGGTGTCGGCTCCGGAGGCGTGGCAATCGCGGACGGTGCGCAGATCGACGCCCCCGTCTACTTCGAGGCGCCACTTGAACCCGCGTTCCTTCCGCCAAGTGGCGAGTTGGGCGAGCTTGGGCATCATGTCGGCGCGGAAGGACTGGCCGCCGAAGCCGGGTTGCACGGTCATGACCAGGACGAGATCCACCTGGCCCAGCAGGTGTTCCACGGCGCCGGCCGGGGTGCCGGGATTGAGCACGATGCCGCACTGGCAGCCGAGACTGCGGATGCGGGCGAGCGTGGCGGCATGGTCATAGGTTGGCTCGATGTGGATGCTGATGAGATTCGCGCCGGCCTTGGCAAAGGCCTCAATGTAGCGGACGGGCTCGGACAGCATCAGGTGGGTGTCGAGGAACAGCCTGATGCCGGCGCGGCGCAGCGCCGCAAGGGTCTCGGGTCCAAAGCTGAGATTGGGCACGAAATGCCCGTCCATGATGTCAACGTGGAGCCAGGCGGCGCCCGCGGCGGCTACGGCCTGGGCACTGGCCCCGAGGTTGGCGTGATCGCCGGCAAGGAGGGAGGGGGCGGGGAGCGGGGAGTGCATGGCGGGATTACCAGACATCGAGCACGGCATGTCGCGCCTTGTCCGCCAGGTCGGCGGCCAGCAGGGGCAGGAGCTGGTACTCGGCCTGACCCTGACCGCTGTCGGTGAACAGCTCGCGCTTCACAACCAACGGGCGTTGGGCAAAAAGATCCCGGCCGGTGCGGCGGTCGTGCAGGGTTGCGTCGGCCTTGAGCGTGACGATGAATTTGCGGGCCAGGCCGGTGTCGCCGGGGCGCACGGTGGCGACCTCGCGGGCATAGGAGTGAACAACCACCTGCAGCGAGACATCGGCCTCCTCCGTGGTGTTGGCCAGCGTGACGCGGCCGTCGCGGATGAAGCATTCGCGCAATTGGGTGGTGAGCAGGGCCTGGGACTGCGGGATAAGCGCCTTCATCACGACCGGCTCAAGGCGAAGCGAACTGAACGTGAGCTTCGCCTCGGTGCCGAGACGGTAATGGCTGCAGCCGGCCAGTCCGGAGAAGAGCAGGGCGGTGAGGAGCAGCAGTCGCGGACGCACGTTCATGGGCCCAGGTTGGCGAAGGCCGCGGTGCGCGGCGAATCAGAAGAAGAAAAAGCGCTTCTTCTTCGCGGGGGCGGCCGGGGCGGTGTCGTCGGTGGGCGGCTGGCGGCCGGCGGCCTTGGCCTCCACGGCGGCGAGCCGGCTCTTGGCTAGCTGGGCGACGGGGGAATCGGGATAAACCGTGATGGCCTCGTTGTAGAACACCCGGGCGGCGGTGTAATTGTCCCGCTTGTAGAAATAGAAATCGGCCATCTTGATCTTGCTCTCCGCCAGCACCGTGCGCATCTGGTCGAGCCCCTTGGCGGAGGACGAAATGGTCGGATCGTTGGGGAACAGGATCATGAAGTCCTGGAAGTAGGTGATGGCCTCCTTGGTGGAGGTCTGGTCGTACTCGGGGCCCTGGACCAGGCTGGCGTTGGTCTCGCCCAGCTTCAGGTAGGCGTCTGGAGCCAGCAGGCTCTGGGGGTAGTTGTTGATCATGCGGTCCAACGCATCGATCGCCTCCTCGGTGTTGCGCATCCGCTGGTGGCCGCGCGCGATGTTCATCAGGGCGAGCGGGGCGTAGTCGCTGTACGGGGCGTTGATGAGGATGTACTCGAAGTATTCGAGACCCTTGAGCCGGGCCGGCAGGAGCGGGATGATGCCCCAGGCGCGCGGGCGGGCGCCATCGAGGAGCGCGCTGGCGATGCGGTACTGCTCGCCGATGATCTGATTGAAGCGGCTGGTGTTCGGGTAGCGTCCGACGATCTGCTGGAAGGACTCGAAGGCCTTCATGTACTGCTTGCGGGCGAGATAGAGGTGGGCGCTGCGATAAAGCGCCTCGGGGGTGTAGACCGAGTTGCCGTACTTCTTGACGACCTTCTTGTAGCCCTTGATCGCGCTGCCCGCATTGCCGCGCTCTTCCTGCAGGCGGGCCTTGTTCATCAGTTCCAGGGCGTTGCGGCCCTCGCCGCTGCTCAGGCCGGCCAGGGCGCCGCCCTCCATGCGCCAGCCGGTTTCAGGATTCCAGACCAAGTCGGCGGCGAGCCGGGCGGGAGCGAGGAAAAGGAGTCCCGCGATCAGCAGGCCAAGGGGCAGACGGCGGAGGAGGTGCAAAGCCATGGTCAATGTTTTACCAGCGAATCAGCGCGGAACCGTAGGTCAAGCCCGCCCCAAATGCGACGAGGAGGGTGATGTCGCCGTGCTTGATGCGGCCGGCCTTGCGCGCCTCGTCGAGGGCGATGGGCACGGATGCGGAGGAGGTGTTGCCGTAACGGTCGAGGTTGACGTAAAAACGATCCATGGGAAGTTCGAGGTATTGGGAGACGGCCTCAATGATGCGCAGATTGTCCTGGTGCGGGATGACGAGGTCAATCTGATCAGCCCGCAGGTGGTGTTGTTCCAATATATCACGGGCCGCCTCGTCCATGGCGCGGACGGCGAGTTTGAAGACTTCCTTGCCCTTCATCTTCATGAAATGGTCGCCCGCGGCGATGGACGCCGCGGTGGCGGGGTGGCGGCTGCCGCCCTTGGGGATGTAAAGGAGGTCGGTGCTGTCACCGTAGGCCCCGAGCTTGGCGCCGATGACGCCGATATTGGGCTTGGTGGAGCGGCCGAGGACCACGGCGCCGGCGCCGTCGCCGAAGAGCACGCAGGTGGTGCGGTCCTTCCAATCCACGATGGAGGAAAGCTTTTCCGCGCCGATCACGAGGGCGTGCTTGTAGCGGCCCGACTGGATCATGGCGCTGGCCGTATCGAGCGCGTAGATGAAACCCGAGCAGGCGGCGTTGAGATCGAAGCAGGCGGCGTGGGTGGGGACGCCCAGCTTGTGCTGGACCTGGCAGGCGGCGGCCGGGAGGAGCAGATCGGGCGTCAGGGTGGCCAGGATCAGGAGGTCGATGTCCGCGGCGGCCAGTTTGGCGTCATGCAGGGCGGCCTTGGCGGCTTCCACGGCCATGTCCGAAGTGGCCTCGTTGGGTGCGGTGATGTGGCGCTCGCGAATGCCGCTGCGGGTGAAGATCCACTCGGGCGAGGTATCGATGGTTTTGGCCAATTCATCGTTGGTAACGACACGTGCCGGGGCGTAGGACCCGGTGCCGAGGATGACGCAGGAGTTGTGGACCATGAAGGGGAGAAGGGAATCAGACGGCCGCCGGCGCATCGAGCAGCGCGTTGGCGCGGGCGATGTCGGGTTCGATCCGGTGATTGAGGTCGGCCTTGATGATGGCGTTGGCCGCGAGGATAGCGCTGCGGATGGCGTGGCGGTTGCTGGAGCCATGCGCCTTGAGGATGTTGCCGCGTACGCCGAGGAGCGGGGCGCCGCCGTAACGCTCGGGATTCACCCGCTCCTTGAGGGCGGAGAACGCACCTTTCGAGAGGATGGCGCCGGCCGAACGCATCGGGTTGGCCTTGAGCTCTTCCTTGAGCATCGTGGTGAAAAATTTCACCAGCGATTCCCAGCTCTTGAGCATGATGTTGCCGACAAAGCCATCGCAGACAACCACATCCACGTGTTCGGCAAAGACTTGGAAGCCCTCGATGGGGCCGGCGTAATTGATGATGTCGGCCGCGCGCTTGAGGAGTTCGTGCGTCTCCGTGATCAGCGCGTTGCCCTTGCCCTCCTCGGTCCCAATGGTCATCAGGCCGACCCGCGGGCGGGGAATATGCAGCATGACCCGGGCGTAATGGCTGCCGAGGATGGCATTGTGGAGCAGGTGCTCGGGCTTGGCCTCGGGATTGGCGCCGGCGTCAATCAGGACAAAATGGCCGCCTTCCCGCGGGACGATCGCGGCCAGGGCCGGACGGGCAATTCCATCCATGGTGCGGAGCTTGATGGTGCCGCCGGCCATGAGGGCGCCGGTGTTGCCGCAGCTGACAACGACGCGGGCATGTCCGTCCTTCACCAGTTCGATGGCGCGAACCATCGAGGAATCCTTTTTACGCTTCAGGCCGGCCAGCGGCTTGTCATCCATCGTGATGACCTCCGAGGCGTGATAAACCGAAACCCGGGCGCGATCATGCAGACCGGCCTTGGCCAGCAGGGGCAGCAAAATGGCCTCATCGCCCACCAGGGTGATGGGGTTGAGACCCTCGGTGCGGGTAACGGCAAGCCGGACAGCCTCGACTACCTCGGCTGGTCCAAGGTCGCCGCCCATGGCGTCGACCGCGATGCGCCCGGTTTCACCGGAAGACGTGACCATCGCAGGGATGGCGGCGGGGTGGGGGTGGGACGCGAGGGTCAGACCTCGACGTTGAGCACCTGACGGCCACGGTACATGCCGTTCTTCGGGTTGACGCGATGCGGGCGGAAAGTGCTGCCGTCGGTCGGGTCTTTGGCGAACTCAGGTGCCTTGAAAGCGTTGGCGGCGCGGCGGTTGGCGCTGCGGCGTTTGGACTGCTTGCGTTTCGGATTGGCCATGGGAGTGGATTTGTAAGTGCGTGGCGCCGTTAAAAACGGCCGTGTGATACGTGGAAAGGGTGCGAGTAAAAGGCGGGTGGTATGCGCGTCAAGCGCTATAACCGCCGCGTTTCAGAGGTAAAAGACCGCGGCCAAAAGCACGGCGAGGACTAGGCGGTAAATCGCGAAGGCGGTCAGGCCCTGGCGGGTGAGGAAGGCCACGAGGAACTTGACGGCGGCGGCGGCGGACACCGCGGCCACGATGATGCCCAGCAACACGTTGGCCCAGCCGAAGACCTCGATCATGGCCGGACCGGACCGCAGGCCCTTGATGAAGGCCGCGCCGGCCAGCACCGGCAGGCCAACCAGGAAGCTGAACTCGGCCGATTTGGCCGGGGTCAGGCCGGTGAAATAGCCGCCAACGATTGTCACCATGGAGCGGCTGGTGCCGGGCCAAAGGGCCAGACACTGCATCAGGCCGATGCCCAGGGCCTGGCTGGCGTTCAGGTCGGCCGGGTCCTTGATTTCGCGGCCGATTCCGGACCAGTGGCGGCGGCGGCGCTCGGCGATGAACATGAGGAGGGCGCCGCCGACCAGGCCGATGATCACGGTGCCGATCGAAAAGAGATGGCGCTCGATCCACTTGCTCGCCACCAGCCCCACGACCGCCACCGGCAGGAAGGCGCAAAACAGGTTGCGGAGCAGCCGCAGGCCGGCGCTGTCGCGGCCGATGAGTCCCTGCACCATGCTGGCCAATTGGCCCCAATAGAGCAGGACCACGGCCAGGATCGCCCCGACCTGGATGACCACGATATAGGTGTCGGCCGCCAGTTTCGGCGTGAGGGGTTCCCCGGCGGGATTCCGGGCGGAGGGCTTCTTATACCAGAGGGGCCGGCCGTCGCGGCCGGTCAGGGGCTGCTGCGATTCGAGTCCCAGCGTGTGCGTGGCGATGATCAGGTGCCCCGTGGAGGAAATGGGCAGGAATTCGGTCACACCCTCGACGAGGCCGAGAATGACGGCATCGCCGATGCTGAGTTCGGCGGCGGGGGCCTCGGGCGGGGCCACCGCCGGTCCGGCCGCCTGGCCAAGCGGCAGCAGCACCCCGAGGGCGACAATGTAAATGAGCGAACGCACGCAGTGCAGGTCAGCGCATTGGCGAACGGTAGCAATTTTATTTGCGGAGAAGCGGGCAGATGGCTCTCTGAAGTCCGCGCATGTCCAGCCTGACGGAACTCACCACCCAGCTTACGCAGGCCACCGAGCTCCGCCCCGAGCAGATCGAGGCGGCGGCGGCGGCGCTGGCGTCGCCCGAGGTGGCGGATGCGGCCAAGGCGGATTTTCTCTCGGCGCTTTCGGCCAAGGGCGAGACCGCCGGGGAGGTGGCGGGGTTTGCGCGCGCCTTCCGGGCCCGCGCCACCGATCCGGGCGTGGGTCGCTGGTCGGCGGAGGCCATTGATATCGTCGGCACCGGCGGGGACCATGCCGGGGGTTTCAATATTTCCAGCCTCGTCGTGCTGACACTCGCCAGCGCGGGCGTGAAGGTGATGAAGCACGGCAATCGCGGCATCACCTCCAAGTGCGGCAGCGCCGACCTGCTGGCCGGCCTGGGAGTTGATCTCACGGCCTCTCCCGAGCAGCTCCAGCGGGCGCTGGCCGAACTCAATTTCGCCTTCTTCTTCGCGCCGAACTACCATCCCGCCTTCAAGCACATCGCGCCGGTGCGCAAGGCCCTCGCAGCCCGCGGGCAGCGTTCGGTCTTCAATATTCTTGGCCCCCTCATCAATCCCGGCCGGCCCGCGCACATTCTGCTCGGCGTGTTTTCCGACGCCTGGGTGCCGCGGATGGCGGCCGCTCTGGAAAACCTCGGGACGGAGTCGGGCCTGGCGGTGCATGGGGTGATCGCGGACGACCGCGGCATTGACGAGCTAACCACAGCCA
>JBIJDP010000117.1:0-6640 GCA_044344065.1 Opitutaceae bacterium | reverse complement strand
CAGCCTGCGCCGCCTCCAGACCGATTGCATCGATCTCCTGCAGATCCACTGGCTCGGCACCGGTGAACGGCTCGAGGAGGTCATTGCCGCGATGGAAAACCTCCGCGCCACCGGCAAGGTCCGGACGCTCGGGGTGTGCAACTTCGGTCCGCAGAGCCTGGGCTGCCTCCGGGCCTCGGGCCATGGGTGGATCACCAATCAACTGGCCTACAACCTTATCTGGCGTGCGATCGAACATGAAATAGTCGGTGCCTGCCAGCGGGACGGACTCGGCATTCTTTGTTACAGTCCGCTGCACCAAGGCTTGCTCACCGGTCGTTTCCGCACGCCCAATGACGTGCCGGCCGGCCGCACGCGCACGCGGCACTTTCGCGCCGACCGCCCCATGTCACGTCACGGGGGTGCCGGTTGCGAGGAACTGACCTTTGCCACGATCGACCGCATCCGGACCGTGGCCGCCCGGCTCGGCCAGCCCATGGCGGATGTCGCCCTGGCGTGGCTGCTGCATCGTCCCGGCGTATCGTCAGTCATTTTCGGGGCGCGGACGCCGCAGCAAATCCACGCCAACGTCGCCGCCGGACGCCTGCAGTTGGACGCGGCCACCATGGCCGAGTTGGGCCAGTGCACTGAAGAACTTAAAACCGTCCTGGGGCCCAGCGCAGATATGTGGGCGGGTGAGTCGCGCATCCGCTGAACGACCGGCCGGATTGAGTCGAAACGATTACGGCGCAAGGCGGGGTCCACTTCTTCGCCGAGTCTCCATAGGCAGCCCGCTCGCGGGCGCTTATTTGGCGTACGAATGTGATTCAAGCGCGAGCAAGCTCGCTGCCTACGGGTGCGTCGATGCCCAGGCGGGGATCGGAATCCCCGCCGTACAACATTTCTTCACACCTCACCACCAACCGGCCCGCGTCGCGGCATGCAAGGCCGCCTCGAGCGGCGGCAGGTACGGATGCCACATGAGTTCCCATTCGAGACTGACCGGACCTGTGAACCCCCCGGCCAGCACCGCCTGCAACGACGGCATCGGGAACTCCCCCTCGCCAGGCAAAACATAGGTGAACGGGTGGCGCGCACTTGGACGGTTGACGCTGTCCTTCACATGGACGTGCACGACCTGTGATTTGATCGCGGCCCAGGTGGCGAGAGGATCCTCCCCACCCTTTTTCCAAGTGTGGTGAGAATCCCAGAGAATGCCGCAGCCGGGCGCCTCACGGATCAGGGCGAGCAAGGTGGGAGTGTCCACGAGTGAATCGTGGGTCTCAATCATCACATCGGTGCGCCAGCCGTGTTTGAGCCTGAGTTCGTTCCACCATCGCCAACCGTCGGCCACTTGTTGCGGTGCAGCCGTGGCACCCGCCACACCTCCGTCAAACACCCGGAGACGCGGGACGTCCAGCGCCTCCGCCCAGGGCACAAACTTGAGAAACGCCTCCTGTTCCGCCGCCGTTCTCTGCGCCAGTTTCAGCGAGGTGTCCAACGCCAGCACGCGAACCCCACTCTCGCGCATGCGTGCCGCCAACGCCGCCGGGGTGCCATAGGTCTGCTCCAGCCAGGCGGGCAGGTCGGTGGTGCCGCCGAGGCAGCGCAATTCGACTCCGACGATACCGTGATTGGCGGCCAGTCTCAGCACCTCATCCAAGGTGCAATCCGGGCAGCCCAACGTGGAAAAGGCCCGCAGGTATTTCATGGGAATTAGTTCAGCATGCCTCGCCTGACACGCTGAGCAAGCTGAGCGCCAAGTAGGGCGGGTCTGTGACCCGCCTTTGCACACTGAACCGCAGTTAGACGGTAAAAAGGGCAGGTCACAGACCTGCCCTACTTTTTCAGAACTTCGTGCTCACGCTCAGGATCATGCGGCCGGGCTGGCCGCGCGATTGGTTCGCGTTGTAATACACGGTGTCCTCGACGTTTTTCCACGCCAGCGTGGCCGACCAGTTGACGCCCGCAGCCTTCCAGTCGCGGCCGACCGTCAGGTCGAAGATCGTGCTGGCATCGAGGAAGAGCGTCGGATTCGCCGTGCGCTGGGCCTTGTCGCCGGTGCTGACAAAACCGCCGCCGATCCACCAGCCATCGAGCGCACCCGTCTTGAAGGTATAGCGCGTCCACAGGGTGGCGAGTTTCTCGGACGAGCCTTCCGGCACGGCATTGAGGATCAAACCCTTCGCTTCGTTGTACGCCGCCACGTAGGCCGCCTGCACCGCCGGGTCCGTCGAGTAAGTGATGATCGGGGGGAAGGTGCCCTTGATGGTCTTGATGTCCATCAGGCTGAGGGTCGCGTACACCTGCCAGTTGTCCAACGGCGACCAGGTGACTTCGATCTCCACGCCCTCGCTCTGGTCCACCGTGCCCTGGCGGGTGATGGTCGGGAACGTGCCGTCGGGCGCGGTTTCGCGGAAGCGCAGGACGCGGTTTTCCCGCTCGAGGTGGAACCAGGACAGCGTGGACGACACGCGGCCGTCCAGCAGGTCAGTCTTGACGCCGAACTCGTACCCGTTGCCGGTGGTCGGCAGGGCGGGTTCGCTGATCGTGACGCGATTGGTCGCGCCCGAGGGCAAGGCCGGATTGTAGGCCGGGTTGAAGGACGTCAGGCTGCGGTCCTCGATAAAGAAGGACTCGGAGTAGCTGGCAAACAGGAGGACGTCGCGGCGGACCTTGAATCCCGCGCCAAACTGGGGCGTGGTCTTGGTGGCCTCAAACTTGTCGCCGATCACGGCCGCACCCGGAGGCGTGGTGGTGGTGGGCAGCAGGTTGGTGTTGATCGTCCAGGTCTCGTTGTGGCGGGCGCCGCCGATCAGGGTGAAACGGTCGTCGAACATCGAAAGCGTCAGCACGCCATAGTAAGCACTCTCTTCGCCCTCGGCGTCATTGTAGGAATTGATGCCGGGGATCGTGTTCACGTCATAGTCATCCGTGTTGATCCAGGTGGAGCGGTCATTGTAGTTCCACGGTTGGAAGTGCTGGCTGGGGGTGGTCGCGGAGTTGGCGACGCCGGCCGGCGGCGCGGAGGTGCTCTCGCGGCGGAAACTGCCGGTGCCGACTTCGCTCAGGAAGGCGCCGAAGAGAGGCTTCAGGGTGATCGCGCCCAGTTCGATGCGGCCGGTCACCTCCACCTGGTAGGAACGGGAGTCGCCCATGGATTCCTCGAGGCGCTTGCGCCGGGTCAGGATGGCGGCGGCGGTCTTGTTCGGATCGGCCAGCACGGTGCCCGGATTAGCGCGCAGATCGTCGCGATAGGTGAAACGGCTGTTCCCGACCGTCGCCAGATAGGCCGTCGCGGGCGAGATGGTGAATTCGGCGAGACCCGTGAGCTTGTTGCTGATCTTGAAATCGTTCTTGCCGAAGTTGGCGCGGGCCCGCCAGTTTTCACCGATCTTCACGCTCAGTTCGGCGTTGACGGAGTCGAAGGTGGAATCCCGGTAATCATTGCGGCCGACATAATTGAAATCATCGGGCAGGGGCGGGTAGTTGAGGAAGCCGAGATTCAGGTTGCCCACGTCCACATAGGCCTGTGCCCGGGCGCGGTCTGTCAGCACGGGGTAGTTGGTCGCGGAGGCGGAGTTGAAACCGGAGATGGACAGATTGGGGCTCATGCCGACCAGCGGAGTCTGCTCCCGGTCGTAGGTCTCGAACTCCAGGATCAGTGACGCATTTTTCAGCGGCTTGATCTCGAAGCTGCCCGCCAGGAGCTGGGAATCACCGCCGCTCGGGTTCGCCCAGGCAAAGCTGTTTTCGTAGGCGCCGATAACCCGCGCGTTGAACCGGCCGTCGGCCAACGTCCGGTTGGCGTCAACTTCGGCCCGCCAGAAGTCGTCCGTGCCAACCTAGGCCTTCACCTTGACGAAATCCTTGTTGGTGGCGCGCTTGGTGATGTAGTTGACCGTGCCGCCGGGCGTGATCTGGCCGTACAGCAGGGAGGCCGGGCCCTTGACCACCTCGACGCGCTGGATATTGGCCGAGTCCACATAGCGGTTGCCGACAAAGCCGTTGCGCTGGGGCGTGACGTCACCGTCGAAGCCGCGGATCGAAAAGCGGTTGTTGCCCTGCGTGAACTCCTTCGCGCCGCTGGTCACACCGGGCGCGAAGTTCACGACGTCGAGCAGCTCGAGGGCGCCGATGTCGCTGATAAACTGCTCCGTGAAAGCGCTGATCGAGAACGGCAGGTCCTTGATCGGCGTGTCAATGCGGGTCGCGGACACCGAGTTGCCGGCCCGGTAGCCGCTGTCCTGGGTGGTCGAGACCACGAAGTCAGCCAGCTTGACCGGTTCCTCGTCCGGGCGCGGCGCCGGGGTTTGGGCTCCGGCGACGGACAGGAGGGCCGTGCCGAGGAGCAATTGCACTAGACGACGACCGTTGCGCCAGTCGTGCTGCGGTAGACAAGGGGTAGTCATAAACAAGGACAGGGGTTAGGGAATGGGCCAACTCTTGGTTTATAATTATTAAATTCCGGCGCTTGCCAAGCCCAAAATTGCACCTCCTTTGTCCGTAAAGATGCAATCGGCGCGCAGGCCGTTAGCTTGCGCCCGCTCTGGTAGCGCCAGCAAGCCGGCGGCCTGCCGGGAACACCTTTCGGCATCGCAAGCAACGAGGCGGTTCAGCGCCGACCGCATCGTCCCGTATCAGTCCGCCGTCACCGCTTTCGTGCCATCGGCAAACTCGGCCGCCAGCTTCTGGCCGGACCGCACGCCCGCCGCCCGGACCACGGGCCGGCCGGACGCGTCCTTCATAATAATAAACCCACGGTTCAGCACCGAGGCCGGGCTCGCCGCCTGCAGGCGCTTCCACAGCGACAGCAGCCGGTGCGATTCCAACTGCACCCGGGCCTCGGGCGAAAGCCGCTGCCATTCCGTCCGCATCTCGGTCAGTTGCTGGCGTTTCATCTGCACGGCGGTGCGCAACGCACTGCCCAGGCGGTTCGTCAGATCATCCACCCGCAGGTGCCCCTGCTCGACCTGCGCGGACGGACTCAGCAGCCGCAGCCGGCTCCGCGCGTGGTCGAGCCGCTCCCCCGCCCGGCTCAGGACGTGTTCAACGACCTGGCCCAATGACTCCCGCGCCTGCGCCGCCCGTTCGACCGCCGCGACAAAGTGGCTGGAAATCAGCTCGGCCGCCGCACTCGGCGTCTCGGCGCGCACATCCGCCGCAAAGTCGCACAGCGTGAAATCGATTTCGTGCCCGACCGCCGAGATGATCGGCACCGGACATGCCGCCACGGCGCGCACCAACGGCTCCTCGTTGAAGGCCCACAGGTCCTCGAGGCTGCCGCCGCCGCGCCCGATCACGAGCAGGTCGAAGATGCCGAGCTCCTGCGCCAGCCCCAGCATCGCCACCATCTCGGCCGCCGCGCCCTCGCCCTGCACCTTGACCGGCAGCACCACCACGCAGCCCCGCCAGCCCCGGCGCGTGAGGATCCGGAGGAAATCCTGCACCGCGGCCCCGGACGGCGACGTGATGAAACCCACCGTCGCCGGCATCTCGGGAATCGCGACCTTCCGGTCCGCCTCGAACAGGCCCTCCTCCGCCAGCCGTTTTTTCAAGGCCTCGAATTCGCGCTGCAGCTTGCCGACGCCGTCCTCGATCACCGCCCGGACGATGAGCTGATACTGTCCGCGGGCCTCGTAGACGCTAACCTCGCCGTACACCACCACCTGCAGGCCGTCGCGCAACTTCACGGTCTGCCGCGACGCATCCCCGCGAAACAGCACGGCGCTCAGCTGCGCCCCGGCGTCCTTCAGCGAAAAATACACATGACCGCTCGCCTGCGCCCGCAGATTCGAAACCTCGCCGCGGACCCAACCCGGCCGCAGTCCGCTTTCGAGGAGGGTCTTCACCCGGCGGGTGAATTCGCTCACCGACTCCACCCGGTCGTCCGCCCCGCCCGCGAGCATCTGTTCCCGCCGGTTCATGGCTGGGCCGGTGGTTTGCGGTAGTGCCGGCGCAGGAATTGCACCGCCACCGTCAGGGCAATGAACAGCATCACTGCAAACAGGGCCGTCCGACCCCGCCCCTGCATTAGGGCATCTCCGAACAGGACGAAGGCGCAGGCGTATGATGAAGAGATCACCAGCGAGATGAAGAAATAGGTCGCAAACGGAATGCCTGCCAAACCGAGCAGGTAGCTTTGCAGGACATAGGGTGGCCCGGGCGTAACGCGCACGAGAATCACCAGGCCGCGGTGATCGGCCTGGGCCACTTCCGGCAAATTGTAACCCAGCCAGCGCAGCAACCGCGCCAGCCACGGCCGCAGGGCATAGCGCGCCAGCCAGTAGGACAGCGCCAGATTGAAGGCGATGCTCACCCACACAAGCAGCAGCACCAGCGGCATGCCGAGCGTCGGCCCGAACACCGGCCCCGCGGTCAGCGTGAAGACGGTCAGCGGACAGCCCGCCGCCGGCAGCAGGGCCATCAGCACGAAAAACGTCACCGCCCCCATGGCCCGCACCCGGCCCAGCACCTGCTCCACCAGCGGCCTGAGTTCTCCACCCTGGGTACGCCAAACCCACCACGCCGCCACCAAGGCAACGAGGCCGGCCCCGGCCAGCAGGGTCAGTTTCAGCCGGCGGTTGTTCGTACCCTCTCCATTCATGCCGCCAGCCTGCGCGGCGTCGCGCCCTACCGTCAAGGATACCGTATCTGCCTG
>JBIJDP010000116.1:0-6647 GCA_044344065.1 Opitutaceae bacterium | reverse complement strand
GCGAGGACATCGTCTTCTACGACGGCGCGGAGGACCTCGCGGCCAGCCTGCTCCACTACCTCGCCCGGCCGGACGAGCGCCGCGCGATGGCGGAAAGGCTGTTCCGGAAGATCCTGGCGCGGTTCGACTACCTCGACCTTTACCGCGGGCTGTTCGCGGAGCTGGAGCGCGCCGCGGTGGAACCGCGGACCACTTCCGCGCCGGTCGCCCAGGCGGTCACGCTCCTCGGGGCGCCGTCCGCGGCCGACGAGGCCGCGGGCTTCCCGGTGTGGCGCTTCGGTTTCCGCCTGGGCTGGCAGCGGCGCGTGGCCGCGGAATTCCGCGCCCGGGTGAACACGCCCTACGTCATCCTCACGCGGGGCCGCTGGCGGGTCGATCCCGCCCTGCCGGCCTGGCTCGGGTGCCCGGCGTGCAAAAGCGGATTCGGGGCCGGACGCCTGCGCTCGGCGGGCGCCGACACCCTCGCCGCCGACACCCTCGTCTGGGAAGCCGCGACTTTTGCATCCGTCATGTTGCGCGGCTCGGTCTGGCGCCGGTTGCAGGCGCGGGCCGCGGCGGCCGTGCTGCCCTCCGTCTGGGCCGCCGCGCCGGTGGCTGCTCCCGGCGGGCTGGTCTCCGTTCTTGCCCGGTGGTATCGGGCCGCTTGGAACCGGCTGGTGCGTTGGCGTCTTGCTAATCCCGGCCCCGGGGTGGTTGGCTGAGCCATGGCCAGCGAGGCAACAGGTCAACCCGGCATGCGGCAGCGCCTCTCGCGCTGGAAGCAGCGGCTGCTCGGAAGGGAAGACCCCAATCTGGCCGCTGCGCGGCAGCACCGGTCCTTTGATGCCATGTCCGCCGTGCTCGGCTGGATGCTTGGGCTTGCGCGCTCGGAACTCGGCTCCGTGCCCCTCGCGGGCCGGGCGCTGGAGATCGGCACCGGCCAGTTCCTCGCGCATGCCGCCGGACTTTACGTGTGCGGGTTTGACCGCGTGCTGACCGTTGACCGCTACCGGCAGTTTGCCCGGCCGCTCGTGCAGGCGAGCCAGGAAAAGCCCGTGCTGGCCCGTCGTTTCCTGAGTCCGTTCGTGGCGCACGACCCGTTCGTGGCGCGCTGGCAGCGCCTCGCGGCGACCGGCTGGTTGCCGGAGAAACTGGCGGCCACCGGAATCGAGTACCGCGCACCCTTGGAAGTCGCAGCGCTCACGTCCAGTCCCGAGCGGTTCGACCTCGTGTTTTCCTACACCGTGCTGGAGCACGTGCCGCCGGCGGAACTGCCGGGGCTCCTGTCGGCGTCGGCCGCCCTGCTCGCACCCGGCGGCGTGGCGCTGCACTTCGTGGACCTGGAGGATCATCTCGATCCGCGCAACGCACCCTTCAATTTTTTGGCGCCGGCCGCGCTATGGACCGACGCCCAGTGCGGCGAGCGTGGCAACCGCCTGCGCTTTGCCCAGTGGCGCCGGCTGCTGGCGGACAGTACGGGCCTCGCATGGCGGTTCCCCTACGCGCCTGTGCGGCATGATGCACCGCTGCCTGCGCCGCTCGATGCCGGCATCGGGCACACGGGCGAGGACGACTTGCGCACGACCGCCTTCGTGGCCGTGACCCGCGCGCCCGGGGGAAAGGCGGATCAATCATGAGCACCGTGCGAACCTTCCTTGTGCCCGATCTCGCCGTCGTGACCGTGGATGGCGACGTGATCGAGCTCGTGCGCGGCGCGATCGATTTTCAGCTGGGCCACTTCGCGCTGGCCGCCGATGCGCCCAGCCCCGCCGGCCTGCCCCGCATCCGGGTTGAACCCTATGCCCGTTTTACGGCCCCTGCCGGCGACGTGAGGTTCCAGTCGCTGCGGGCGGAGCCGGGACGGCTGCTGCACGATCCGGAAGGCCGGCATGCGACGTGCCGGACGGCGGACGGTTTCGAGGTTTTCAGCGATTCACCGCAGGTGCTCGTCATTCTGCTGTTGCAGAACCTGGCCCTGCGGCAGGGGCGCACCTTCCTCCATGCTGCGGCCTGGTGCGACGCCGCCGGCGCAGTCACGCTGCTGCCCGGGCCGGGCGGGGTGGGGAAGACCGCGCTCCTCTCCGCCGCGGTGCAGCGCCACGGGGCGCAGTTGCTGGGCGACGACCTCGTGCTCGTCGGAGCCGCGGGTGCGGCGGCGTTTCCGCGGGCCTTCGTGCTCAAGGATTATCACCGCGGCTTGTTCCCCGCGGCCTTTGCCACGGCCACCACGGAGCGGCGCAGTCGTGATTTTTGGCGGCCGCTTGTCAGGTTCCTGCGGGAAAACGCGCCGTTCCACGGTCTGTTCAAGTCTGTCTTCCGCCGCGCCGGCCGGCTCGAGTCGGCTTCATCCTGGCTGCACTCGCACGCCACGCCGCCCGGGTATCTCACCGTGCCCGTGGCCCGCCTCTTCGGTCCTGCGCGAATCGGCGCCGGCGGACCGGTGCAGCGGGTGATTTACATTGAGCGGTACGAGGGGGCGGAATTCCTGTTTGTCCCGCTTGCGGCCGAGGTGGCCGTGCAGCGTTCGCTCGCCGTGCTGCACCATGAATGGTCGGACTACCTGCGCTGGTTCTGCGCGCTCGGGGCGGTGGAGATCGTGGATCTTGGCGCGCATTTCCGGTCCGCCGAGGCGGCCATGCGGGCGGCTTTTGCCGGCGCCGAGGTGAGTCTGCTCCAGGTACCGGTCGGGGCGTCGCCGGAGGCGCTGGAGCAGGCGTTTGCCTCCCGCGCCGGATTCGACGCCAAGCGTGCATGAAAAACGGACACGTCGCGGCCCGTCCGGAAGTTTCCGTCATCATGGCGGTGCGCGATGGCGGCGTCTTTCTGGCCGAGGCCATCGCGAGCATCCGCGCACAAAGTTACCATGACTGGGAACTGATCGTCGTTGACGACGGCTCGACTGACGGGAGCGACGCGGTATTACAGGCCGCGGCCCGGTCGGAAAGCCGGCTGCGGGTCATACGGCAGGAACAACTCGGCCTCGTGGCGGCTTTGAACCGCGCCGTGTCCGTGGCGTGCGGCAAATATCTGGCGCGGATGGATGCAGACGACCGGGCGCAGCCCGAGCGGCTCGGGCGGCAGCGGGCATTCATGGCGGCGCACACTGAGGTCGGGGTACTGGGCACGGCGGTGCGGCGCATCGGTGCGGCCCGTGGGGTGTGGCAGCGGCCGGTGCACGACGCGGATCTGCGCGCGGCGCTCTTGTTTGAGGCGCCGTTTGCCCACCCGACCGTGATGATGCGCCGCAGTGTTTGGGAGGCCGCGGCTGGTGAAGGTTACCGCGAGGATTTTCGGGCGGCCGAGGATATTGACCTCTGGGAACGCCTGGCTCCGCACACGAAGTTTGCGAACCTGACCGAGCCGCTGCTCGATTATCGCGTTCACCCGGGCCAGGTCACGGCGGTCGCCACCGACACGATGGCACGCAACGGCGCTCGCGTGCGCCGGCGCTGGCTGCAGCAACTTGGTTTGGAGCCGACCGAAGCGGAAATGGAACGACACGAGGCGGTGGCCTGGTTGCGGACCGGATCGGCTGAGGGTCTCAGGTTGGCGGGCAACTGGCTGAAGCAAGTTGAGACCGCCAATGGCCGCCACAGAGAGATCGAGCCCGGGGCGCTGGCGGCGCTGCTGGGCCGGCGTTGGTTTGAGTACTGCAACGCCCATTCACGTCTGGGCTGGCGGGCTAGCGAGATTCATGGCGGGGGCTTGGTTGGCAATCGTAGCGCAGTCCCGTGGCTGCGGCGGTTGCGCTTCACCCTGCTTTGCGCATTACGCCAGCCGTTCAAGGGAGGACGCCATGACTGACGGTTGGCTGGTGCTGGCGCACGAGGCGACGAATTCCGGCGCACCCCGCATGCTGCTCGAGGTGCTGCGCGGGGTGAGGGCGGCGCGGGGCCCGGACTGGCGCTGTGAGATCCTGCTCGATCACGGCGGTCCGCTGGCGGAGGAACTGGCGGCGCTTGGTCCGGTACAGCGGCTCACGCCGCCGTGGGCCGAAGGCATGGCTCCGCTGGCGCGCAGCTTGCGGGCACTGGTGGACCGGCCTTGGCTCAAGCCGCGCCGACTGCGGCGGGCGGTGCGTACCTGGCAGGCGCGGGGTGGCGGGGTGATCTACAGCAACACGGCCACCAATGGCCGCCTGCTGGCCGAGCTGCCGGCTGCCGCCGGTCCGGTGATCACCCATGTGCACGAGCTCGAATACAGCCTGCAACGGTTCAACCGTCCGCGGGACCTCGCGGCCACATTGGCCCGGACCGACCTGTTCCTGGCCGTATCCACCGCGGTTGCGGCGGACCTGCGCGCCCGCGGGGTGCCGGCGGCACGGGTGAAAGTCGTGCCGAATTTCCTGCCGGTGCTGCCGGCATGGCCTGATGTCTTCGCGGCCCATGCGGAAGTCTGCCGTCGGCTGCGACTCGCACCGGAGACGCGTCTCATCACGGGTTGCGGGCACATCGATCCGCTGAAGGGAACGGACCTGTTTGTTGATGTCGTCAAACAGGTCGCGGCCTCGACGGCAGAACCCGTGGCCGGGGTGTGGCTTGGGGGAGACATTGACCGGCACTTTGCGCAAAAGGTTCGGAGCGCGGCGGGTGGTTGCATGCACTTCACCGGCGAAGTGCCGGATCCCGCTTTGTATTTTGCCGCGAGTGAAGTCGTGGCCGTGACCTCGCGGGTGGAAAGCTTCAGCCGCGTGGCCTTGGAAGCAGCGGCGCTGGGCCGGCCGGTGCTGGCGTACGCGGCGGCACGGGGGCCGGCCGACCTGCTCCCGGCGGAAGCACTGATCACTGAGTTGAGCGCGGAGGCGATGGCGGCTGCGGTGACCTCAGTCCTGGCGGACCCGGCTGGTTCACGACGGCAAGGCGAGGCCTTGCGCCGGTGCGTGGCCGGGGGATTTCTCGCGGAGCATTGGATCGGCCGACTGCTGGACGTGGTGGCGGAGGTGGGCCGTGGCTGAAACCATGAACAGTGCCTCGCCGTTTCTGCCCGTGTGCGCGGTGGTGGTGACCTACCATCCGGATGATGACGTCTTGGCCAACCTTGGCCTGCTGGTGCAGGAATGCAGTCGGGTGCTGGTCGTGGACAATGGTTCGCCGGTGGAGAAACAGGCGGCAATGGCGGTGGTGCCGGGTGTGACGCTGTTGCCCCAGAAGGAGAACATCGGTCTGGCCGCCGCGCTGAACCTCGGACTTGCCCGGGCGGTGGAACTTGGCTGCGAATGGGCCGTCACCTTTGATCAGGACAGCCAGCCCGCACCCGGCATGGTGCAGGCGATGTGGGCGACACATCGCATGCAGCCGGCAGCGATGGTGGTCGGGCCCCGCATCCACGAGGAGGGTTCGGTGCCGGCAAACTACCGCTGGGTAACCCGGCATGAAACGTGGCCGTTCCTTTTCCGACGCATGCCTTGCACCGGGGAGGATTTACCCGAGGTCACGATGATGGTCACGTCCGGCTCCATGCTGGATCTGGCCGAATGGCGGCGGTTGGGTGGATTCGATGCCGGCCTGTTCATCGATTACATCGACACCGACTATTGCCTGCGGGTGATCCGGGCCGGCGGCAAGGTGGCGGTGGCCGGCCGGGCTGTGCTGCGGCACCGGCTGGGGGCGCGGGCGAGCCAGGTCTTCATGGGCCGTGAGTTTCGCCCGACCCACCACGCCGCCTTCCGCCATTATTACATGGCGCGGAACCGTGTGACGATGTGGCGGCGGCATGCCTGGGCGGTGCCGCATTGGGCGGCGTTCGACCTGAGCTTTGCGTTGTACAACTACACGCGCGTGCTGCTGTTCGAGCGGGAACGGCGGGCGAAGATCAAGTCCATCCTGCGTGGCACATGGCACGGACTGCGCGGAATCACGGGACCGATGCCGACGTGAACGCCGCCGCCACATCACTGTTGTCGGTCATCATCGTCGCCTACCGGTCGCGCGACGAACTCCCGGCTTGCCTGGGCTCAATCCCGCGCGAACTGACCGGGCGCCGCACCGAGGTGGTCGTGGTGGACAATTCGTGCAATGCCGACGGCACGGGTGACCTCGTGCGCCGGGATTACGGCTGGGTGGATTATTTGTCGCCGGGGTCGAACCTGGGATTCGGACGGGCAAACAATCTTGGGTTCAAGCAGACGACCGGCGAGTGCGTGCTTTTTCTCAATCCAGACACGGTTGTGAATGCGACTGCACTGGCGCATTGCGTCGGGCGGGCGATGGCGGAGCCGGACCTTGGTTTGATCTCACCGCGGCTTGAACTCGCGGATGGTGGCATGGACCTGGCGTGTCGGCGGTCGGTGCCATCGCTCTGGGATGGATTCAGCCGGGCGGCGGGTTTGGCGGCGGCGTTTCCGCGCACCGCGATTTTTGCCGGATATAACCTCACCCATCTGCCGGCGGAGGGAACCTACGCGGTCGGCATGATCAACGGGGCCTTCATGCTGGGCCGGAGGACTGTGTTGCAAGAGATCGCGGAGCTGGGCGGTGCGGTGTTTGACGAGCGTTTCTTCATGTATGGCGACGACATCGACCTTTGCATCCGGATGGACCGGGCCGGGTGGCGGATCGTGTACGATGGACGGGTGTACATAACGCACTTGAAGGGGGTGAGCGTGGCGAAGGAGTACGAAGCAATGTCGGCCGCGATCTTCGATGCGAATTGCGATGTTTACCTGAAGC
>JBIJDP010000115.1:0-6657 GCA_044344065.1 Opitutaceae bacterium | reverse complement strand
AGCCCCGCGCAGCGTGCACTCATCGGCAGCAAACTGGTTTCCTTCATGCCGGGTAGCGTGTTGATTTCCAGCAAATAAAGCATGTTTTTCGGGGCCAGAATGAAGTCCACGCGCGCATAGTCCCGGCACCCGCAGGCCGCGAAGGCGGTCTCGGCGTCGCGCTGCACCTGGGCGGTGACGGCTTCATCCAAAGGTGCCGGGCAAAAATACTCCGTCATGCCCTTGGTGTACTTGCTGACGTAATCATATACGCCGGACTTCGGCCGGATCTCGACGACGCCCATGGCGCGGCCGTTCAGCACGCCAACGGAAAGCTCGCGGCCGCGAATGCGTTCCTCGATCAGCCAGTTGCCGCGCGTGATGCCGGCCAGCGCGGTGTCCAATTCCGCGCGGTTGCCGACCATGCTAAGCCCGACGCTGCTGCCCTCGTCGTTGGGCTTCACCACCACGTCGGTGCCCAGTTTCGCCACGACTTCATCCGCCGTGGGCCGGCAGTCGGCGGAAAAATGCAGATCGCGGGCCACGCCCACGCCCTTGGCCGCGGCGGCCTGCTTGGTCCGGGCCTTGTCCATCGTGAGCGCACTGCCGGCCTTATCACAGCCGGCGTAGACGATGCCGGCCGCGTCCATCAGCCTTTGCATCCCGCCGTCCTCGCCAAAGGTCCCGTGCAGCGTTGAAAACACGACGTGCCGCGCCGGATCGAGCCCGGCTGGCAACGCGTCCGCCGTAACGTCGAACCAGCGGGTCGGAAACGAGCGGGCCAGTGCGGAGGCACAGGCGCGACCCGAGCCGAGGGAAACCTCGCGCTCGGATGAAATGCCACCGGCCAGCACAGCGATGATGGGGGCGTTCATGGGGGAGTTCAGGTTAATCACTGTTAATCGCAAGAGCTGCGGCACAGGATTGCACAGGAGGACGCTGAGAAAGCAGAGAACGATGAGGTAAGGCAGATGACATTCTCTCCGCTTCCTCTGCTCCCTCCTGTAAAAACGGATTGTCTGTTTGAATCACCCTCACAGAACGTCCTCCCATTTCTTGCCGTACAGCAATACCTCGGGTTCGAGGGTCACGCCGGCGGAGGCCTGCACGCGGGCGCGGACGCGGCGGATCAGTTCCAGCACGTCGGCCGTCGAGGCCTGGCCGCGGTTGACAATGAAGTTGGCATGGACCGGCGAAACCTCGGCATCCCCCACCCGTTCGCCCTTGAGTCCGGCGCGGTCGATGAGCCGGCCGGCGGAGTCGCCCGGCGGATTCTTGAAAATGCAGCCCGCGCTCGGCTCGCGCGGCTGGCTTTCCTGCCGCTTGCGCCGGTAAACATCAATCTGGCGCGCCACGTCGGCCGAAGCCTTTTCCGCCGCAGGGCGCAGCTGGGCGCCCAATGCCACGGCCTGATGCAACTCGGCACAGTGCCGGTAATCCACGTGCATCGCGGACTTCGGCAGGGTCCGCACTTCGCCGGCCATGGTCATCAATTGCACTTCCTCGACCACATCGAACATCCACCCGCCCATCGCGCCGGCATTCATGCGCAGGGCGCCGCCGACATTGCCGGGGATGCCCTCGAGGAACTCAAAGCCCGAGAGCCCGGCCTTGGCCGCGAGCCCGCAGAGATTCTTGAGCCGCAGGCCCGCGCCGACCCATACGCGGCCGCCTTCACGCAACTCGAACTTCGCCCAGTTTTCGTGGCCGAGGTTGATGACGAGTCCGTCCACCCCCTCGTCCGGGACCAGCAGGTTGGAACCGCGTCCGAGCATGAACACAGGCACGCCCTTGACGGCAGCACCGCGCAACAAAATCTGCAAATCCGCGACACTGGCCGGCTCCGCATAGAGCCGCGCCGCCCCGCCCACGCGCATGGTCGTCCGCGGACCGAGCATTTCCTCGCGGCGAAGCTTGGTCTCCGGGCTCAGGCCTTGCGCCAGGACTGCGGCAACCTCATCCCACGCCCCAGCCGTCGCCGCGGTGTTTGTCAGTGGGCCAATCCAGGCCCGGGCCTTGCGGTCAATGTCCCCGGCCCCGACAAAGGCCACGAGGTCACCGGGACGCGAATCACGGGACAGGGCGCTGAATAGCTCGGCGTCGTTGCCGGCATGGGTGTCCACCTTTCCGGGGGCGGTGATTTTTCCCAATTCCGCGCCGAGTTCGGCGGAAGTACCCCCCGGCACCGGCGCCTCACCGGCGCCATAAACGTCAAGCAGGTGCACGCGATCAGCCAGCGCGAGCGCGGAGGCGAACGCGGCCTTGAACTGCGCCGTGCGGCTGTAGCGGTGCGGCTGGAATACCGCGATGAGACGACCTCCCGCGGGCACCCGTGCGCGGAGCCCCGTGAGCAGGGCCTGGATTTCCGAGGGATGGTGCGCGTAATCCTCGATCACGGTCAATCCGCCGGCCTCGAGCAGGACCGTCTGCCGGCGCCGCACCCCGGGATAACCGGCCAGAAGTTCCGGCGTCAGCAACGCCCCCATGAGCTGCGCGGCGGCGAGGGCCGCGGTGGCGTTGGCGGCGTTGAAATTGGAGCGGGCCCGCACCGTGGCCGTGGGGATCGCAAAACGGCCGCCGAGTTGCAGGCGCATGAGGCCGCCGGTCTCGCCCGCCAGCGTCGCCGCGAAGTCGCCCTCGGGCCCGAACTTCAGCGCCGCCGGCACGAGCCGGCGCGAACGGGCGCAGTCGGCGTTGACCAGCACGGGACCGGTGGTGCGGCCGGCCAGCGCCACGAAGGCCTGCTCCAGCTCCGCGGGGTCGCGGTAATGGTCGGGATGGTCCCAATCGAGATTCACCATGACGGTCAGCGCGGGCGCGAAACGGCCGATGGTGCCGTCGCTTTCGTCCACCTCGGCCACGACCCAGTCGTTGGTCCCCACCGCCGCCGGCGGCAGCGCATCGTCCGCGAAAAAACCGCCGAGCACATGGCCCGCGGGAAAGCCGGCCGCATGCAACGCCGAGACGAGCATGGCCGTCGTGGTCGTCTTCCCATGCGAACCGCAGATGGCGGCAAGCTTCTTGCCGCGCATGACCTCGGCCAGCAATTCACCCCGCCTCACCATTGGCACCAGGCGGGAACGGGCGGCGACACGGGCCGGATGATCCGCGGGAATGGCCGACGAATGCACCAGCAGTTCACACCCTTCCGGCATCGGGCCGATGGACACCCCGGCGCGTTCAAGTTGCCGGCGCACGGCGGGCGCCAGGTCCCGGTCTTCGCCGGTCACGGTGAAGCCGGAGGCCGCGAGGTAGATCGCGAGCGGACCGAGGCCGGTGCCGCCCACTCCTGCGCAGTGGAGCTGACGCACGGCACGCCCGAAGAGAGGCGGAAGCGGGACGACACTCATGCCGGTTGGGGCTGGGTCGCGGCAGGAGGTGGCGGCGTGGCGCACAGCTCCTCGAGATCCGCGAGCATCAGGTCGAGGGAGTTGGCGCGGTCCATGCGCTGCAGGTTGCCGCGGAAGATGCGCAGCAGCCAGTCGTTGAAAATCAGGTCGAGCACCTCGGTCTGCAGCGTGTCTATCTTCGTCTGCTCGACGACGATGCCCCCGCCCTGCCGCTCGAAGAACGAGGCGTTGGCGCGCTGGTGGTCGTCCGCCGCCTGGGGATACGGCACCAAAATGGCGGGCGTCTCACAGCGGATGAGTTCGGCGATCGTGCCGGCCCCCGCCCGGGCGAGCACGAGGTCGGCGGCCGACAGCAGTTCCGCCACGCGGTCGCAGAACGGCACAAACACGGCGCGCACCGGCACGCCGCTCTTGCCGGGAAATTCGCGGGTCTCCTCCGTGCCCTTGCCCAACCCGGTGACGCAGTAAACCTGGATGCCCTCCGCGGCCAGCGCCGGTAGCCGGGCGTTCACGAAATCATTGAGCGGCCCGGAACCCTGGCTCCCACCAAAGACCACCAGTACCTTCTGCAGGGGATCGAGCCCGAGCGCCGCACGCGCTTCCCCGGCCGGCAGCCGGTGGATCTCACTGCGAACCGGCATGCCCATGTGGCGGACCCGCCGGGCGCGGACCCCCGGCAGACGCACACCGGCCGGCAGATATACCCGCTGCGCCAGCCGGCCGAGCACGCGGATGGCGAGGCCGGGGATGCGATTGGATTCGTGCAGCATCACCGGGATGCCGAGCAGCCAGCCGGTGACCGCCACACCCGCCGAGGTGAAGCCGCCAAAGCCGACGATGCCATCCGGCCGGCGAAAGCGTGCCAGGCGCAGGCAGTGGAGAAATCCCTGCGTCTGCGTCCAGATGCACCGCAGCAGCAACACGGGGTTCAGCGAGAAGCCGGTGCCGGCCACGGGAATGAATTCGAACTGCGGGTATTTCTCGATGAGCCGTGCGTCCACGCGTTTGCGGCTGATGAGCAGGGTCACCTTGTGGCCGCGGGCCGTGAGCCCCTCGGCGAGCGAGATGCCGGGCGAGAGATGGCCGCCGGTGCCGCCGCAGGAAATGAGGAAGGTGCTCACGCCAAAACCTCCTGCATCGAACGCGCGCGGTTGGGCAGCGTCACCCGGCCCCACGTTCGCTGGGTGTTGATGAAGATGCCGACCAGCATGCCCATGAGCAGCAGGTTCGACAGGCCCGCGCTGATGAAGGGCAACGACATGCCCTTCGTCGGGAAGAGGCCCGTCACCACGCCAAGGTTGATGATCGCCTGCAGGGAAATCAGGAGCAGGCAGCCGGTCGCGAGGAGGAACTGGAACAGGTTGGGCGCGCGGCGGAGGTGGATGAGCCCGGCGATGAAGATGATCGTGAACAGGACCACGACGCCCAGCGTGAACCACAGGCCGAGTTCCTCGGCGATGACGGCGAGGATGAAGTCCGTGTGCGCCTCCGGGAGATAGCTGAGCTGCTGCCGGCCCTGCCCCAGCCCGACGCCATCCGTGCCGCCGGCGGCGAAGGCGGCGAGCGCCTGGTAAAGCTGATAGGTGCCGCCCAGGCGGTTGCCCTCGACGTCGAGAAAGGCGGTGAGCCGGCGCAGGCGGTTCGGGTTGTGAATCACCATGACCGCGAAAAGCATGATGACCCCGCCGATGCAGGGCAGGATGTAGCGCCACTTGGCCCCGGCGAGGAAGAGCAGCGTCAGCCCGACGGCGACGACGAGGGCGGCCGTGCCGAAGTCGGGTTCGAGCATGATGAGGCCGGCGTAGGCAAACACGATGGCGACGGGGAAGACGAAGCCCCGGCGCAGCTCGCCGATGCGCGTCTGGTTGATCGCAAGGTAGTGCGCGAGGCAGAAGACCACGGCGAGCTTGGCGAATTCCGAGACCTGCAGGCGGATGGGACCGATGCCGAGCCAGCGGCGGCTGCCCTTCACCTCGATGCCGATGTGCGGGATCGCCACCAGCAGGAGCATCAGCGCGGCGAAGCCGGCCAGCCAGGGGACGTAGCGGCGGATGTAGTCGAGATTGAGCCGGCTGGTAACGTAGCAGAGCACGGCGGCAAGGAGGACGCCGAGGATCTGCTTGTTCAGGTAGAAGTACGGCCCCTGCTTGTACGACGCGCTCGCGCTGAAGAGGATGGTGAGCCCGAGGATGGCGAGGCCGACGGCGCAGACGGTGATGATCGCCGCCGGGTTGAGCACGAACCGCGCTGGACTGTGGTCGGCGGACGGAACGTTGGCCATCACGTCAAAGCGGCTTGGTCGGGTCGACTTCCTCCACCTTGATCACCGGCGCCTCGCCGGCCTTCTTCAGGCCCGCATCCAGATCCTGGTCGGGCGGCGGCAGATTGAAGAGGGACGTGGCGGGGGCGGCGGGTTTCGGTGCGGCTGCCTGGGCGGTGCTGCCACCATTGGCGGGCTGGCTGGCGGGACGCGCGGAGGGGGACCTCCAACCGGGGATGATCAACTCGCGGCCGGGCCGGATCTTGGCGGGGTCGGTGATGTTGTTGGCCGTCGCGATTTCGCCGACGGTGACCTGATACTTGCGGGCGATGGCCCCGAGTGTCTCACCGGCCTTGACCACGTGGGTGACGGCTTCGGCGGAGGGCTTGGGCGCCGGCGGCTCGACCAGCACCGGAGCGGCCGGAGCGGGGGCGGCCGCGGTCGCGGCGCCGGCCTTGACCGGGATGAGCAGCTTTTGCCCGAGGCGCAGGGTCGTGCCGGTGGTGAGGTTGTTGGCCGCGGCGAGTTCGCCGACGGTGAGGTGGTGCGACTTCGCGACCGACCAGAGGCTGTCGCCCTTGACCACGGTATAGGTCGAGGCGGGGATCACGTCGGCCACGGGCTGGGCCTGCAGCGTGGAGGCGGCCGGGGTGTTGGGTCGCGTCGGGCTGAAGCGCACGCCGCCGGAGGAGGCGGGGGCGTCGGGGTTGAACGAGATCGGCGCGGCGATGACCGGCGAATTCCTGTTCTCGTCGAGCGGGGCGGCGCTGAAGGGGGAATCGGCCGCGTACCGGACCGTGCTCTGGCTCGGCACGGTGACCACCGGGCTCGGTTCGGATTGAACCGCGGTGTCGGCGGGCTTCGGTTTCGGCTTGGTCGAGGAGCTGCAGCCGGGGTTGGCAAAAATCAGGATCAGGGCAAAGACGTGGACACCCACCACGATGCCGAAGATTTTCAGGATTTTCATAGGAGAAATGATGCTGGGTTGACGGAGTGAATGCTATCTCAAACTGGGCGCGGAAGCGAGTTCACGCACGAGTTGCTCGAATTGATCGCCGCGATCCTCGT
>JBIJDP010000114.1:0-6661 GCA_044344065.1 Opitutaceae bacterium | reverse complement strand
GCGATGGTTTGGCGTAGGGGCGCAGCTTGACTGCGCCCGATCGATTCGCATTGCGGCATAAACGGGCGCACACGAGGTGCGCCCCTACAGCAAACTCAGAATGACAATCAGGGGTTGAGGGCTTGCCCTGAACTAACCATTCACCCCCCGCCCGTTTCTTCCGCTGACAACGGCACCGGAACTTGATTCACTCCCCGATCAGTCGGCTCCCATGAAAATCAAAGGCATCTACACTCCCAACATCGTGCCGTTCGCCCGGGACGGGGCGGTCAACGAGCATGAGCTGCGGCGGCTCACATCCTGGCTCATCGACAAGGGAATCCACGGCCTGTACCCCAACGGCAGCACCGGAGAATTCATCCGCCTGAGCTTCGAGGAGCGGCTGCGCGTGGTGAAGATCATGGCGAGCGAGAACCGTGGACGCATCCCGATCCTCGCCGGCGCCGCCGAGGCGAACATCGACCTCGTGCTGAAGGCCTGCCACGCCTACGCGGACCTGGGTTGCGCCGCCGTGAGCCTGACGGGGCCGTATTATTTCAAGGTCAGCCAGGAGAGCATCGAACACTACTTCCGGGAGATCGCCGCCCGGAGTCCGATCGACATCCTGCTCTACAACATCCCGCAGTTTTCCAACGAGATCAGCCTGCCCGTGGTGCAGCGGCTGGCGCTGGATTGTCCGCGGATCATCGGCATCAAGGACTCGAGCCGGGACTTCCCCCGGTTCTGCACCCTGCTCGCCCAGATCAAGCCGCAGCGGCCAGACTTCGTGTGCTTCAGCGGGACCGAGGAAATCCTCTTCCCCAGCCTGATGATGGGCGGCGACGGCGGCACGATCGCCAGCTCCAGCGTCATTCCCGAGGTCATCCTGAAAATCTACTCGGACTTCCAGGCGGGCAATTACGCCGAGTGCCGGCGGGTGCAGCTGAAGATCCAGGAACTGATCAGCACGATGTTTGCCGCCGGCAATTTCCCGGAGGGTTTCCGCGCGGCCGTCGCGCTGCGCGGGTTTGACCCCGGCCCGCCCCGTTTCCCGATGAGCCCGCAGGAGCAGGAACACCTGGAGGAGGCCAAGGGCAAACTGGCCTGCATCTTGGGCGACTGCGGCTACGCCGAGGCGGCGAAGGAATGCGAGCTGCGGCGCCGGAAGCCGGTCCTCGCGAAGCAGGTCAGCCGCGACGATGTCGAAAAGATCGTCCGCGCGGTGATCAGCAAGTACCAGTCCTGATGCCATGGCCCTGGGCTTGATTGAGTGCCCGTTTCTAAGCGTCACCGCCCTGGTCGCCGACCAGGCGGTCAAGACGGCTGCTGTGAGGCTGCTCGGCTTTGAGACGACGGGCAACGAACGCCTCATGGTGCGATTGGAAGGAACCATCGCCGCCATCACGGCCGCGTTGGAGGCGGCCGACACCCGGGCTCAGCAATTGGGTGCCACGATCACCACCACGGCCATGGCCCGGCCGGCCGACGACCTGCAGGGCCTGGTTCATTTTCCCAACGCCCATAATCCACTTTATGGCGGGCGCGACCAAATGCTGCCCACCGATTATCCCGCAACCGCATCCCCATCCATGAACATTAAACAACCCGCCCTTGGCATACTTGAAACGCAGGGACTCACCGCGGTCCTGGAAGCCACCGACGCCATGTTGAAAGCCGCCAACGTCACATTGGTGGGCAAGGAAAAGATCGGCGCCGCCTACGTCACCGTGATCGTCAAGGGTGACGTCGCCGCCGTTACCGCCGCCGTCGAGGCCGGATCCAAGGCCGTCGGCAGCCTCGGCAAGCTCATCGCCGCCCACGTGATCGCCCGCCCGCATGACGACCTGGTGGCGCTGCTGCCGAAGTGAAGTCGCTGCGCTTCAGGCAATGATGTAGCCGGGTTCGCTGACCCCGGGGCTTGAGAAACCGGGCTCAGCGAGCCCGGCTACAACGGCTGGAATAGACCGCGGAGGTTCGATTGTAGGAGCGGCTTTGTGCCGCGATTTTACGCGCACGGTCGCGGCGTAAAGCCGCTCCTGCAGTTTGACCATCACCGCCATTGGGGAGGACTGATGAGCCGGTTGTAGGCCAGCCCGCTCGCGGGCGCGGGTTTGGGCGCGAGCAAGCTCGCTGACCTACCGTGGCGATATCGCAGCCGTCTCCTCAGTTCCTCCTAGGCAGGAGCATCTTCTCCCGGCCAACCAGATACAACACGACGACCAGCCCGGCAAAGGGCAGCAGCGACAGCAGGTCGGCATTGGGGCCGTTGAAGAACGGATTGTGCGCGTTTGACCACGTGTAGAGCGCCGCATCAAAGCGATCGAGCACGCCGGCAAGGAAGGCAATGATGATGCCCGCGATCGCGCCACCGGCGATATAACCGGAGGCGAGCAATACGCCGGGGCTCTTGTCACTCTCCTCCACGTGCTGTTCTTCGGTCAGATGCGCGCGCGCGGCATGCCGGCGGCCATGCCAGTCCACGAGCCAGCGGACCAGTCCGCCGATGAAGATGGGTGAGGACGACGACAGCGGCAGATAGACACCCACGGCAAACGCCAGGGCGGGCACCAAGGACATCTCAAGCACGACCGCGATCATGACGCCGAGCAGCACGAGCGCCCACGGCAGCTGGCGGTCGAGGATGCCCTTGATGATGTACGACATCAGGGTCGCCTTGGGCGCATCGAACTTGCGCACGGTGGTGCCGTCCGGACGGGTGTTGAAGGTGCCGTTGATGCCGGGGTCGACGAGCCAGACGGCCGCACCGGCTTCATTGACGAGGTAACGGCCGGCCGGACCGCCCACGTCATCGGGCTTCTGCCAGACATGGTAGCGGTTGGCATCGTCACGGGCCTGGGGACCCTGCAGCGACTCGGACTGCGTGAGCTTGCTCACATCCGTGTGCAGGCCCACCGGGGCAACCTGGGCCGCCGGCACATAGACCGTCGCGGCGTCGTTGAGCTTCAGCAGAATCGGCCCAAGCAACAGCGCGGAGAGCAACGCCCCGGCCAGAATCGCGATTTGTTGGTACCGGGGAGTGGCACCGAGGAGGAACCCGGTCTTCAAGTCCTGCGACGTGGTGCCGCCGTTCGAGGCCGCGATGCAGACGATGGCGCCGACGGAGAGCGCGGTCACATAATAGGTGCCGCCCGTCCAGCCCACGATGAGGAAGACAAGACACGTGAAGAGGAGCGTGGCCACGGTCATGCCGGAGATGGGATTGGAGGAAGAGCCGATCTCACCGGTCAGCCGCGAGGACACGGTCACAAAGAGGAAGCCAAAGCACACGATGAGCAGCGCACCGAGGAAGTTCATGTGCAGCGACGGTGCCAGCATAACGACCGCGATCAGGGCGATGATGCCGCTCGCCACAAACTTCATCGAGAGGTCACGGTCGGTCCGCGGGGTGGCCTTGGTCGTCTGGTCGCCCCTGGCGAGACCGAGATCGTGCAGGCCACCCTTCAATCCGTGCAGGATGGTCGGCAGCGAACGGAAAAGGCTGATGATGCCGCCTGCCGCCACGGCCCCGGCGCCAATGTACAGGATGTAGGCACCGCGGATCTGCCCCACGCTCATTTCGGAGATCGGAATCGTGCCGGGCGCGAGCGGCGCCGAGGCGCCTTCACCAAAGAACTTGATGAGCGGAATCAGCAGCAGGTAGCTCAGCACGCCGCCGCCGCACATGATGGCGGCGATGCGCGGGCCGATGACGTACCCGACGCCCAGCAGTTCCGGCGACACCTCAGCGCTGATCGAACCCGCCTTGAGCGGAGCGCCAAACACCTTCTCCGGCGCATCCTTCCAGCCCTTGAAGGCCACGTTGAGCGTCTTGTAGAGGAGCCCGATGCCGAAACCGGTGAAGATGACCTTCGCACCGGGCGAGGCCCCGAGCCCGGCTGCGGCGGCGGCCTTCATTTCAGCCTGCGCGGAGGGCGAGGCGACAGCGCGGTCGGCGGCGTTGGCCCCGGCCTTGAGCACGGCCGCGCAGGCAGTGCCCTCGGGATATTTCAGGACCCCGTGTTCCTTGACGATAAGGGCGCGACGCAGGGGAATCATCATCAGGATGCCCAGCAGGCCGCCGAGCATCGCGACGAGCATCACACGGGTGAGTTCGAGGTCGAAGCCGAGGATCAGGATCGCCGGCATCGTCACGCCGATGCCGAAGGCGAGCGATTCACCCGCCGAACCTGCGGTCTGGGTGATGTTGTTCTCGAGGATGGTCGCGTCGCGGCCGCCGACCTTCGACCAGCCACGGAACATCGCGAGGGAGATGACGGCAACCGGGATGGAGGCGCTGACGGTCAGGCCGACCTTGAGCACCAGGTAGAGCGAGGAGGCGCCAAAGATGAGCCCGAGGATGGCGCCGGTGATCACGGCTCGGGGGGTAAACTCCCTCATCACGGTTTCAGCAGCGATGAAAGGCTCGACTTTGGGTGTTTGGGCGGAAGCCATGAGGATTGTGCCGGCGACTATTGCGGGCCCGGGGCGTGACTCAATGCGGGAAATGCCCCCTCACAATCGTACTCTTTCTCGTAATCGTTGTCGTTCTCGGCATTAGCCAACCAAGAGAACGAGAACGAGGAAAGACCTACCCTCACACCAGCAGCGCCACCTGCACGCCGGGGCCGTGCACGCCTTCGATCAAAATGCCCTCGACGTCGGCGGTCTTCGAGGGACCGGTGACCCAGATGACATTCGGATCAGCCGGCAGGGCGACGAGTGCGGCCGAAATATCGGCATGAATCTGCTCGCGCCGCAGCACGGCGACATGCACCCACGGGGCCAGCGCCGCGAGCCGCGAGGCAGTGCCGGCATCGGTGAGGACCAGCGTGCCGGTCTCCGCAATCGCACCGGTGGCGGCCGTGATGCCGAAATCGTAATCGTCTACCCGCGTGCGGTCATAGGTCGTCTCGACCTTGAAATCCGCCGGGAATGCGTCCTTGAACTGCGGCCACAGCGCCGGGTCGCAGTAACCGCGCCGCCAGTTGTTCTTCTCCAGCAGTGCCACCAACTCGTTCACGGCCGTCAGCGGCGTGCCGTTCACCAGCTTGAGCCGCTCGGTGAAGAGCGTCCAAAGGTCGACGGCCGGCTGGATCGTGCGGACATGGACCAGTTCCTGGTCCCAATCCGGCAAGGCAGCGCGCGCTGCCAATGGTTTCAGTGCATCGCGGACGCGATTGAAGATGGTTTCGCGGTCGGCGCTCATGACTTTTTCCGCTCCTTCAGCCACCGGCGGAACTCGCCGCCCCGCCACTCGGGCAGGGTGCGCGAATTCTCCCAGGCCCGCAGCGGCGGGATGGGCAGGAGTTTCGTCGGGAGGTAATTGATGATGTAGCCGCCGGTGAGCGCGGCCTTCCACGCGGTCGGCTGCGAAGCAAGGAGCGCCCAGGCACCCATCGGCGGCGTGCCCGCGGAGGCCTTGCTGGCGCCCTCTCGCTTGCCCTTGTCGCGGAGCCGCAGGAGCAGGTCGGGGATCGGAATGTCCACGGGGCACACCTCGTGGCACGCCCCGCAGAGGGACGAGGCTTTCGGCAGGTCGGCGTATTCGGGAAAATTCTTGCCGGCCAGGAGCGGCGAGAGCACGGCGCCCACCGGTCCCGGGTAGACGGCACGGTAGGCGTGGCCGCTCGCTTGGCGGTAAACCGGGCACACGTTCATGCAGGCGCCGCAGCGGATGCAGCGCAGGATCTCGCGGCACTCGCTCGCGAGCACCTCGCTGCGGCCGTTGTCGACGAAGATGACGTGCATCTCCTCGGGACCGTGCGGTTGCGTCGGCGCCTTCGGGCCGCTGATGAACTCGGTGTACACCGTGAGCTGCTGGGCGGTCGCCGACCGGGCGAGCAGGTTCAGCAGGAGCCCGAGGTCACGATCGCGGGGCACGAGCTTCTCGATGCCGACCATGGCGATATGGCACTTGGGGGCGGCGAGGCTGAAGCGGGAATTGCCCTCGTTGGTGACGAGGACGATCCGGCCGCTCTCAACCGAGACGAAGTTCGCGCCGGTCAGGCCGACGTCGGCCTGGAGGTACTTCTGTCGCAGGAACACCCGGGCGCGGCGCGTGATCGTCTGCGGGTCGTCATTGTAGGCGCCGAGGCCGTGCTTTTCGAAGCTCGTGGCGATCTCGCGGCGGTTCTTGTGGATGATCGGGCGGACGATGTGGCTCGGGTGGTCGTGGTCGATCTGGACGATGAATTCGCCGAGGTCGGTCTCGAGCGCCTCGATGCCCTGCTTTTCGAGGAAGTGGGCCAGGCCGGTCTCCTCGCTAACCATGGTCTTGGCCTTGACCATCTTGGTGGCGCCGCGGGCGCGCATGATGGCGAGAACAGCTTGGTTGGCGGCGTCGGCCGTGGCGGCCCAGTGGACCTTCACGCCGTTGGCCTGGAGCTTTGCCTCCACGGCGGGCAGGAGGGTGTCGAGGTTTTCCAGGACGTGCTGCTTGATCCCGCCGGCCAGCTGGCGGAGCCGGTTGGGCTCGGCGAACTGGTCGAAGAGCATCTTCGTCCGCTTCTCATGCGTGGACTTGGTGCTCTGGTAGACCGACGTGCGCTTGTCGGCGGGCAGCGCGGCGGCGAACTGGTCGATGAGTTGCTTGGCCATGGCGTTCAGGCGTTCTGCAGGGCGTCGCGCAGGATCTGGGCGACGTGCATGGTCTTGATGGGCTGGCCCTCGCGCTCGGCGCGGC
>JBIJDP010000585.1:0-2644 GCA_044344065.1 Opitutaceae bacterium | reverse complement strand
GGAGTAGGGGGGGCGCTGCGTCGGCGTGGAGTAGCAACAAGGAGCCTGCTTGCAGGGATATGTAGGGGCGCAGCTTGACTGCGCCCGACCGATTCGCGTTGGCGGCGAGAACGGGCGCACACAAGGTGCGCCCCTACATCAAGCCATCACCTGCGAGCAGGCTCCTTATCAAAGCGAACCAGCGTCGCGGTACCGCCACTCACACTGCCCGCTCGAGCATGAAGAGCCAGTCCATCGGCGTGAATTTCCGGTTCACGTCCAGCTGTGTCTTGATGAACCGGAAGGGATAGGAGATCTCCTCGTTCATCCACGGGGTCTGGGTGTTGAAGGTCTCGAATTTCTCGCCGCGGTAAAGGTTGCTGCGGATCGAGTGAATGGCCGTGAGGAAACTCTGGCGCGGCAACTTGACCTTGTTGCCGTCGATGTGGGCGAGGATGTCGTCTCCGTCCATGAACACGTCCGTGATGGCGGCGTAGGGATTGCTGATGGTGGTGTTCTTCTGCTGGTCCATCGTGTTGATGATGTGGAACTCGATCAGCAGGTGGCGGATGTTGGAGGCGGCGTCCTGGCGGGTCTGGAGGAACGGATCGCGGGACACGGAACTCTTGGTGATCTGGTTCTCCAGGGCCACGTCATCGTCGTTGATCTGGCGGAGGAGCGCGGCCAGATCGATCAGGTGATTGGCCAGGAGCAATTCGAAGGCGGAGAAATAGAGCGGCTCCATCAGGTGCAGCCGGTCCAGCAGCGCCCGGACCATGTCCGGGTTGTCAATGCAACCCGCGCTGATTTCGCCGTTCGTGTGCTGTTCGACCAGCTTCTGGGCGACGCGGTGGGGCATTTTTGAACCGAGGAGATCATCGATGAGGTCGGACTGCGCGGGGGACGGCAGGCGGATCTTCCCCGTCAGGATCCGCAGCAGGTCATCCATCCAATGGATCGCCGCATCACGGTTGGCCGTGTCGACATAGTGGATCATCCATTGGTCGTCCTCGGTGAGGCCCGAGTCATGGGTGAAGCCGACCTCGGCGAGGAGGGCCTGGGCGACGGTCCTGGCGTCCGCGTCGGCCGCGGGCACCACGAACAACGACCAGATTCCAGGGTCGATTTCAGCCTTGGCGCCGAAGTCCCGGGTCTGGGCTTCGAGAAACGCCTGGATTTTTCCTTCAGCAATGTTCATCGGGGGTGGATTGCATGGGCGAACGCGGGCATCGTGCGGATATTCCGTCCCGGTGCAAGCCATCCGCCAGCGGGCGGTCGCACACGCAAATGCTGTCGGCCATCGGCACTGGACCTAGCATTAAGGAGCCTGCTTGCAGGCGATGGTTGGGCATGCAGGGGCGCACCCCGTGTGCGCCCGATCACGCCGCAAGCGCCAAACAATCGGGCGCAGTCGAGCTGCGCCCCTGCAAGCTGCCAGCGCCGGCCGGCAGGCTCCTGCGGGAACCATGCGGGCATACGATGGCCGCACTCTGCCGCCTTCCACTGCAGCACACACCGTGGGACAATGGCGGGGACAGCGGAAACATTTCTCAATTTTGGTTTGCACGGGAGTGGCGCGGGACACGTTGGGAATCATGCCGCTTCGGACCCTCGCCGTGGACTTTAACTCCTACTTCGCCTCGTGCGAACAGCAGGAGAATCCCGCGCTCTGGGGCAAGCCGGTGGCGGTCGTGCCGGTGATCGCGGACACCACCTGCTGCATCTCCGTCAGCTACGCCGCCAAGGCCCGGGGCGTGCGCGCCGAGATGGGCGTGGCCGAGGCCCGGCAGCGCTGCCCCGAACTCGCCCTCGTGCATGCGCGGCCCGAGGTCTATGTGCGCTACCACCGGCAACTGCTGGAGATCATCGAGTCGTGCATCCACGTCTCCGCGGTGCGGTCCATTGACGAGATGGAGTGCGACCTTACCGCCACCTTCGCGGCGCGCGAGCGGGCCATGGACGTCGCCCGCCGGATCAAGGCCGAGGTGACGCGCCGCATCGGACCCTGCCTGACCAGTTCCATCGGCATCGCTCCCAACTGGCTGCTGGCCAAGCTGGCGTCGGACCTGCAGAAGCCCGACGGCTTGGTGGTGATCGAGGATTCCGACATTCCGCAGCGCCTGCTCGGGTTGAAGCTGCAGGACTTCCTCGGCATCGGCCGGAACATGGAAGCGCGGCTGCTGGCCCACGGCATCGACTCCGCGGCGAAACTCTACGCCGCCACCAAGTCCGAGCTGCGCGGCGTATGGGGCGGGGTGGAGGGCGAGCGGATGCATGTCCGGCTCCGCGGCGGGGAGGTGCCGCTGGAAACGCAGCACCACAAGACCGTCGGCCATTCGCACGTGCTGCCCCCGGCTCTGCGCACCGACGCCAAGGCCCTGGCCGTGCTGCACCGCCTCCTGCAGAAGGCGGCGCTGCGGCTGCGCAACATCGGGCATTATGCGGCCGGCCTCGACGCCTTCGTCAATTACCGCGACGGCGGGCGCTGGAGCGACGAAATCCTCTTCACCGAGACGCAGGACACGCTGCTGCTCGAGCATGCGCTCACGCAGCTCTGGGCGTCACGACCGCCGGGCTTCAGCCGGCGCGCCCCGATCCAGGTCGGGCTGGTGCTCAACCGCCTGCTGCCCGCGGCGGGCCATACGCCGGACTTGTTCACGCAGTC
>JBIJDP010000353.1:0-3903 GCA_044344065.1 Opitutaceae bacterium | reverse complement strand
CATCCCCCGGCTCGTGCTCATGGCCGGCGAGTTCAAGACCGTGAAATGGGAATGGAATATCCGCTGCGATCCCGTCGCCGCCGCCTGCGTGTTCGCCAGCGGGATCCCCATCGAGATCATCCCCTGGGAAATCGGCATGACCTGCACGGTCACCCAAGCGCAGCTCAACCGGCTCTTCGCCCGCCCCACGCGCACCGGCCGATTGCTCGCCCGGGCCGTGCAGCTGTGGCGCAAGGCCAGGTACACACCCGGCCACGCCGCCATGCCGCATCTCTTCGACCCGATGGCCGTGACCGTGCTGCTGCAGCCCGAGTGGTTCCAGTGGCGCCGCGGTTACGTGGCCGTATCCTTTGCGCCCGAGAGCTTTGCGCACACCGTCTTCACCCCCGACCCCAAGGGCCCGCATCGCGTGGCGTGGGAGGTGAAGCGCACCATCGCGGTAAAGACCGTCTGGGATCGCATCCTGTCGTTGTAGATGGGCGGGGATTCCTCCTTCGCCGGGCCTACGTAGGACTGGTCCGATCCCCGCCATGTATTCACCCCGCGAGAATCCAATCTTTCTCGTTCTCTTAATCTTTCTCTTTCTCCTGCCTTGGAGTTCGCGCGGGATTGCGACCGAGGGCGGTCGCGCTCCCAGAGCAGGCGGGGTGCGGCGACCCTGCCCTACATCACACCCCACCACATAGTCCCTAGGGCTTATTTGAAGACGCGTGAGCATTTGACTGCCTGCTAAGCTTGCATACCGGTCCTTTTGCATTGCTGATCGCTGTCCCGACCGAGCAAGCATTCACCCCGAATTGCCCGTTCGATGGCTACACCCACCCACTGACCGCACATGCGGGACTATTTCATCCGTCGTTTTCTACTGATCCCACCCACGCTGCTTGGCATCACGCTGATCGTCTTCCTGATCACCCGCGTGGTTCCGGGCGGGCCGATCGAGCGGGCGATCATGGAGGCCCAGATGGCGGATTCCGCCGGGTCCAGCCGCGCCGACGCCGGCCGTGGCGCCATCTCCGAGGAACAACTGGCCCAGCTCAAGGCCTACTACGGCTTCGACCGCCCCGCCCTCTCGGCCTATGTGGTCTGGCTGGGCAAGGTGGTCCGCGGCGACCTCGGCACCTCTTACCGCTTCAACGAGCCCGTGCTCGGCATCATCCTGGAGCGCATCCCCGTCTCGCTCACGTACGGACTCATCACGCTCTTCCTCGTCTACACCGTCTGCATCCCGCTCGGCGTGCTCAAGGCCATCAGGCACCGCACCGTCATCGATAACGTCACCTCGGTGCTGATCTTCACCGGCTACGCGATCCCCGGGTACGCCCTCGGCGCGCTGTTCGTCGTCTACCTCGCCGCCCGCAACGGCTGGTTTCCGATGGGTGGCTTTGTCAGCCGCGACTTCGCCGACCTCTCCTTCCTCGGCCAGGTGCGTGACTTCGCGCACCATGCCGTGCTTCCGCTCATGTGCTACACCATCGGCAGCTTCGCCCTCGTGACGCTGCTGATGAAGAACCACCTGATGGACAACCTGGCCGCCGACTACATCCGCACCGCCGTGGCCAAGGGCGTGTCCTTCCGCGCCGCCGTCGTCAAACACGCGCTGCGCAACTCCCTCATCCCCATCGCCACGCATTTCGGCCAGAACTTCACCCTGCTCATCACCGGCTCGTTCCTCATCGAGTTCATCTTCGATATCAACGGCATGGGCCTGCTCGGCTACACCTCGGTCGTGGACCGCGACTACCCCACCGTCATGGGCGTCCTCCTCATCTCGTCCCTGCTCCTGCTGATTGGCCACATCGTGTCCGACGTGCTGGTGGCCATGGTGGACCCGCGCGTGCGCTTCAAATAACCGCGCCATGAAGCTGCGACTCCCGCATCTCAATCCCCTCACCCGGAAGAAATTCCGGCGCTTCCGCCAGATCCGCCGCGGCTACGTCGCCTTCCTCATCCTCTGCGGCCTGGTCGTGCTGTCGCTCGTCGCCGAGCTGCTCGTCAACAATCGCGCCCTGGTCGTCCGCTACGAGGGCCGGTGGTTCTTCCCGACCTACGGCGCCATCCACGAGGTCAACTACCGCGACCTCAGGGCCGCGTTCGCCGGCACGGACCACTGGGTGCTCCTGCCCCCGGTGCCATACAACGCCATCGAGAACTGCTACCGCGGCGAGACCTTCCGCCCGCGCCCGCCCGACTGGAGCCAGGGCCACTACCTCGGCACCGACCAGATCAACCGCGATATCCTCGCCCGGCTCCTCTACGGGTTCCGCAACGCCCTGATCTTCTCCTCCTGCTTCATCGGCCTCACCTACCTCATCGGCATCACGCTCGGCTGCCTGATGGGTTATTTCGGCGGCTGGTTCGACCTGCTCGTGCAGCGGCTCATCGAGATCTGGTCCAACATTCCCTTCCTCTTCGTCGTCATCATCGTTGCCTCCGTCATCCCCGCCGGCATCGGCATGAACCTGTGGATCCTGCTCGGCATCGTGGTCCTGTTTTCCTGGACGAGCATGACCTATTACATGCGCTCCGCGACCTACCGCGAAAAGGCCCGCGACTACGTGCACGCCGCCCAGGTCCTCGGCGCGTCCACCCCGCGGATCATCTTTCTCCACATCCTGCCCAACACGCTATCGACCCTGGTCACCTTCATCCCGTTCACCGTCGCGGGCGCCATCAGCGCCCTGACCGCCCTCGACTTCCTCGGCTTCGGCCTGCCGCCGCCCACGCCGAGCTGGGGTGAACTGCTGCGCCAGGGCACCTCCAATCTCAGCGCCCCGTGGATCGTCGCCTCGGCCTTCAGCGCCCTGGTGATCGTCCTCATGCTCGTCACCTTCATCGGCGAGGCCATCCGCGAGGCCTTCGATCCCAAAAAATTCACCACCTACCAATGATGCGTCTCCCCTCCTCCCGCCTGCTGTCCGTCCTGTTTGCCCTCTTCGCCCTCGGCGTCGTCGCCGGCTGCGGGAAGAAGGCATCCACCGATACTGCCGCCACCGCGACGCCGGCCAAGCCCGAGCCCGGCGCCCCCGCCGCGCCCGACATGGAGGCCGACCTCGCCAGGACGCTCAAGGAACAGTCCGATTTCTATCACTTCAAGACTCCTGCCGACGTCCCGACCAGTCTCACGTGGGAAAACGGCCAGGACCTGCCCGAGTTTGCCGACCCGAAGGCGAAGAAGGGCGGCACTTTCAACTACTACATCCAGGATTTCCCCCGTACGCTACGCACGATCGGACCCGATGCCACCGGCGGCATCCGCCCCTACCTGCTCGACTACGTGGCGATCCGCATGATGCACCCGCATCCGAATGTCGCGGACCGGCTCTTCCCCGGTATCGCGAAGGAGTGGGCCACCGACTCCGCGAACCGGACCGTCTATTTCCGCATGGATCCGGACGCCCGCTGGTCCGACGGCAGGCCGGTGACCACCGCCGACATTGTCTTCACCTTCTATTTTCTGCGCAGCCCGCATCTGAACGAGCCCTGGTACAACAACTACTACACCACCAAGGTCAGCGCGCTCACGATCTACGATCCGCTCACGTTTTCGATCACCCTGCCCGAGAACAAGCCAGACCTGGCCGCCTCTTCCAGCGGCTTCGCCCCCTACCCGCGCCACGCCTTCAAGGACTTCGGCCCCGGCTGGCTCGAGCGCTACCAGTGGCGGATCATGCCCACCGCCGGCGCGTATGTACTCCAGGAAAAGGACATCGACAAGGGCCGCGGTCTCACGTTCACGCGCCAGCAAAACTGGTGGGCCCGGGACAAGAAGTTCTTCCGCGGCCGCTTCAATCCCGACCGCTACCGCCTCGAGGTCATCCGCGATCCGGACAAGACCGCCGAAGCCTTCGCCCGCGGCGATCTCGACCTCTACGTCCTCGACCAGCCGAAGTTCTGGTATGA
>JBIJDP010000545.1:0-2775 GCA_044344065.1 Opitutaceae bacterium | reverse complement strand
CCCGGCGTGCAGGCCGGTTACATCGTCAAGGCCAAGTTCATCAACCGCATCCCCCGGCCCGACTGGGGCCTGTGGATCAACTCCCACAAGCCCGGCCTCAACAACCGCGACATCCGCCTCGGCCTGCAGTACGCCGCCAACTTCGACCTGGTCTGCAATCAGTTCTACCGCGGCGACGCCGTGCGTCTCCAGACCCGCTCCGATGGCTACCCCTTCCGCACGCATCCGACGATCACCGCCCGTCCGTTCGATCCCACCCTCGCGCGGCAGCACTTCGCCAAGGCCGGCTACACCACGCAGGGCGCCGACGGTGTCCTCACCAACGCCGCCGGCCAGCGCCTCTCGTTCTTGCTGACGACCTTCCGGCCGGACATGCGCGACCTCCTCGCGATCCTCAAGCAGGAGGCGTTGCAGGCCGGCCTCGAACTCAACCTGGAGGTGCTCGACCAGACCACCGGCTACAAAAAGATTCAGGAGAAAAACCACGAGATCGCCCTCGTCGCCCTCTCCCGCTCCGTCGAGTCCTACCCCCGCTACTGGGAGCTGTATCACGGCAGCAATGCCTACGAGGATGCCTACTTCGATGCCGCGGGCAAAAGTGTCCAGCGCTTCGACGAGGGCACGCCCAACCCGAAACCCGCCAAGGTCCGCGTCCAGACCAACAACATGACGATGACCTTCATCCCCGAACTCGACCGCCTCATCGAGGCGTACGACAAGGCCGAGACCCTGCCCGAGATCAAGCGCATCGCCGCCGAGATCGAGCAGATCATCTACGACGACGCCAGTTGGGTGAACGGCTGGGCCCTGCCCTTCTACCGCTACGGCTATGCCCCCTACATCAAATGGCCCGCCGGCTTCAATGTCGCGCAGAGCCGCTACGCCTACGAATTCTTCGTGCACTGGATCGATCAGGACGAGAAGGCCGCCGTCACCGCCGCCCGGCGCAGCGGGAAGACCCTCCCGGTGCAGATCCTCACCTACGACCAGTTCAAGGAGTAACCCGCCCGCCTCCCTTCGTGCCCGACTCCGCCGCCTCCATTCCCGTGCTCGAGGTCCGTGACCTCGTCACAACCTTCGATACCGACGCCGGCCGGCTCACCGCCGTGGACGGCGTGAGCTTCGCCGTCGGCCGCGGCCGCACCCTCGGCATCGTCGGCGAATCCGGCTGCGGCAAGAGCGTCACCGCCCTCTCCATCATGCGGCTCCTCCCGCAGCCGATGGGCCGCATCCAGGGCGGGCAGGTTCTGCTGGACGGCGTTGATCTCACCCAGCTTTCGCCCGCCGAGATGCAGCGCATCCGCGGCGACCGCATGGGCATGATTTTCCAGGAGCCGATGACCGCGCTCAACCCCGTGCACACCATCGGCCGGCAGTTGAGCGAGGTTTACTTGCTGCACCGGACCAAGGACAAGTGCGAGGCCCTGCGCCTCTCCGTCGAGATGCTCGCCAAGGTCGGCATCCCCTCGCCGGAAATCCGCGCCGGCGAATATCCCCACCAGCTCTCCGGTGGCATGCGCCAGCGCGTCGTCATCGCCATGGCCCTCGCCTGCCGGCCCGATGTCGTCATCGCCGACGAGCCCACCACCGCCCTCGATGTCACCATCCAGGCGCAGATCCTCGAGCTCATGCAGTCGCTCCAGCACGAGCTCGGCATGGCCATCGTCCTGATCACCCACGACCTCGGCGTGATCGCCGACATGTGCGACGATGTCGTCGTCATGTATGCCGGCCGCATCGCCGAGGCCGGCCCCGTGCAACGCATCTTCGCAGCACCCTCCCACCCCTACACCCGCGGCCTGCTCAATTCCATCCCGAGGCTGACCAACTCGCGCAAGCAGCGGCTAAACACCATCGAGGGCATGGTGCCCTCCCTCGCCGACCTGCCCGCCGGCTGCCGCTTTCAGAACCGCTGTCCGTGGCGCACCGAGGTCTGCGCCACCCAGCCTCCGCTCGTCCACGTGGATGACGCCCACACCGTCGCCTGCCACCACACCAGGGACCTGCCGCCCCCGGTGGATGAATCCGTCAACGCCCATCAGGCCCGCGCCGATGCCGCGGCGCCCCTGCCTGCGGCCGTCAGCCCGTCCTCCCCCGCCGGCTCCGCCCCGACTCCGCTGCTCGAGGTGCAGGACCTCTGCATGCACTTCCCCGTGAAGGAGGGCATTTTCCAGCGCGCGAAACACGCCTGCCGCGCCGTGGACGGCATCAATCTCACGGTCATGCCCGGCGAGACCATCGGCCTCGTCGGCGAATCCGGCTGCGGCAAGTCCTCCCTCGGCAAGTGCATCGTCCGCCTGAACCACCCCACCGCCGGCCGGCTCATCTTCGAGGGCACCGATCTCGTGCCCCTCCGGCAGCGCACGCTCAAGCCCCACCGCCGACACCTACAGATGATTTTCCAGGACCCGGTGGAGTCGCTCAACGCCCGCCACACGGTCGGCGACATCATTGCTGAGCCCCTCGTCATCCACCGTCTCGGCGACGCCGCCTGGCGCCACCGGCGCGTGCATGAACTCCTGGCCAAGGTCGGTCTCCCCGCCAATGCCGCCGAGCGCTATCCCTTCGAGTTTTCCGGCGGCCAGCGCCAGCGCATCGGCATCGCCCGCGCCATCGCCCTCGAGCCCAAGCTGATCGTCTGCGACGAACCCGTCTCCGCCCTCGATGTCTCGATCCAGAGCCAGGTGCTCAACCTCCTTCTCGAGCTCCAGCGCGAAATGGGCCTTAGCTACCTCTTCATCGCGCACAACCTCGCCGTCGTGAAGCATGTGTCGG
>JBIJDP010000113.1:0-6709 GCA_044344065.1 Opitutaceae bacterium | reverse complement strand
AAGTAAATGAAGCGAATCCGCCGCTCAGATCCAGTTTGAACCAGCACCGATTCGCTTCAAGACTTTGCCCCGTCTCCCCACTCTCAGAGGGAGTTCCCCTCGAAAACAGGCCGATTCGCTTCAAAAAGTTCGTGGTTAGACTCCGACCGGGCAGCCAGTTAGCTGACAGCAATTTGCGGGATAATTGGCGATTACAAATAAAGTATGTGTCCGCGGTGTGTCCGGTTATCAATTTCCGCCTCGCCTAACTTTGGCAGGTAGGGCTCTGGCAGTCCTTTGGAGTTGCAATGCGCCGGCGAGGGCGGCGCGCATCGCGGCAACCTCGTGGAGCAATTCCCGGCAGGAACCTGACCCGTGGAATCAGGGATCGGTGGTGACGACGACCAGGTCCTTTTCCCGCGCGGCGGGTTCGGTCGCGAGGCTGGTCCAGCGGTTGGCTTCGCGGCGGCCGGAGACGGCGGTACGGCCGGGGGCGTGCAGGCGGAAGGCAACGTTCCAATCCTTGGGCCAGGCTGGACCGATGAGGATCTTGTCACCGTTCTCCTGCAGCAGCATGGTCTGCAGGGCCTTCAAGAGGTTGCTGCCATGATCCTGGTCGGGGCTCCAATCGTAGTTGGTCTGCCAGAATACCGGGAAACGGCTCGCCGGGTCCTTGGCGCGGGACCGGGTCACGAGATAATCGCGGGCGACGTCGGCCAAACCGAGGTACGCGGCCTGCACGTCGTCATGCTGCCAGCCCAGCGCCGCCTTTTCGATGCGATGCGCGAACGTCCGACGCACCAGTTCGAGGTCCGGTTTGCCGACGCCGTACATCCGGTACGGGAAGACGGCGTACATCTCGGGCGTCTCGTGATTCATGCGCTTGGACAGCGGCGGCTCGCAGGCCAGCAGGACCGGCGCGCCGTCGATTTCGCCCCGCGGCAGGGCCGGGATTTTGGCCGCCAAGGCCTGCAATTCGACGCGCAGTGACGCGGGCAGGTCGCCCGCCGGCAAGGCGAGCAGGTGCGTGACGTTCCAATGCAGGCCGGCGATATCGGGCAGGTTGTTATTCACGTTCCAATAGGTCTCCAGCGCGTTGGCCGGGCTGATGACGAGTTTGCCCTGCGCATCCAGCGGCCAGTGGCGGTCCCACCAGCGCAGGATGCTGCCGGCAAACGGCACGAGGCGGGTGCGGAGGAACTCCCGGTCATCCGTGTACCGGTAGTAGTCGATCATCAGGGCGACGATCTCGAGCATGCCGTTGAAATGGTGGCGGGTGTAGTGGCCGTTGATCCACTCGCTTGGATTGCCGACCTTGATGTCGTGACGCCCGTAGTTGTTCACGTTGGCACCCCAGAAGGAAATGACCTCGGGCAGGTAGGCGCCCTCGTGGTTGAAATACCGCCGTGAACGCTCCTCCGCCAGGGGCAGCATTTGGCCATACATGTCGAAGAACGGGCGCATCATGTCGAAGTCGCCCGAAGCGAGCATCGCCCAGTAGATGAGCCGCGTGTTCTGGACCCAATAGATGCCGCCCCACCGCCGGTAATCTGGGTCGTATTCGCGTTCGACGACGAACAGGGAGCCATTGAACCGGATCGGCAGTTGCCCGCGACCGGCACAGGCCTGCACCCAGCGTTGCCGCACGTACGCACGGGTGACCTCCTGGGCCTCGGGCGTGCCCGCGGCGAAGAGGTAGCTCCGCGACCAGAAGTCGCGCCACCACTGGCGGTGTGCGGCCCAGAGCGCCGCGCGGTCGGCGCCGGCGAGCGCGGACACGGCGCCGTTGACCGCCGCGGTCCAGTCAGCCAGCTCCGGTGCGACCTGCGTGTGGGTCACGAGATCGAGGCGCAATGCCGTAGCCGGCTCGCGGCTGGCCAGCGTGCGGTCGTCCCGGCGCACGAGGCCGGTGCCGGTCAGGACGGCGCCGAAGGTGCGATGGAGCAGGGGATCGGAAGAAATTTCCGCGATTGGATCCAATTCCTGCAGCCGCAGTGAATCCCGCCACGGCGAGACGCGGTTGCGGTGGTACCAGGTGAGGCGATCAGGCTCGCTCGGGACCAGCGTGTCGGGATAGATCCGGCGCTGGTCCTCCGGAAAGGAGCTGACGCTGTGGTCCTCGCGCAGTTCGCCCCCCGCCGGTCCGCGGAAGCGGCGCTCCTCCGTGCGCCAGAGTTCCACGGACGCGGCCGCCGTGAATGGCTGGGCGCCGTTGATCTCGAGGTGCACGACCTGGCGGTGGGCGTTGACCCAGACCTTGGCCCGCAGCGCCTCCGTCCCGGAGCCAAGGGTGAGCTCGATGGCTCCGTCTTGCAGGTTCAAGGTTTGCCGGAATCCCCGTGCGATGGGATTGGGGGTCAGGCGCAGCCGCACCCGGCCGAGTTTGCACGCCCGCTCGTTCTCATCGATCGCGTCGGTGCGCGCCGCGTAGAGCAGGATGTCACCCGAGGACTCGACCCACAGGTTGATCGCGGTTTCGCCATTGCCTGCCGGCATTGAACCCAGCGGTCCTGTGCTGGGTGAATCCCAGCTCACCTGGCAGTCCTGCAAGGCCTCCAACGGGGAAAATTCCCCGCCACCGATTGCGGCCAGAGGGAGCGCCGTTGTCAGGAGTGAGACCAGGAGCAGTCTTGTCTTCGACCTCAGCGTTTGCCGCACCAACGCCAACCATAGGGCACAGTCCATGGAAGAGACTGAATGCCTCCCCCCAAAGCCCGCGTCAATCCCACCGGTTCTGTCCTACGGGGTCAGGTTTCTATTTCTTAACTATCCATCTTCGCAGTAACGGGCACTACTCCATTGGATGTAGTGGTGTAGCCTATACGGTCAGGCCGCGATTCCTTTATTTTTCAACTTCTGAGCGACTTCAGCTACGCCATCAGAAGTAATCGGAACGATCTCTCATGTCGGCAAAAGGCGTTCCTGCTAGATTGCTACTCCTATTGGCGTAAGGTGTTGATGGAATTAAGAAATAGAGGCCTGACCCCTTCGGTGAGTGCCGGCTGCTGTGTCTCTGCGAAGCTTCAGCTAAACAGGGAAGCTTGGCACTATGTTTGGATGGCCTGGCGACGGCGCGCCTCGCTTTGGCGGATCATCTCGCTGAGGTCGGCGGCGGGACGGATCTCCCAGGGGCCGAAGGTCGCGCCGGGGTGCTTCGAGATGAGCTCGACGACGTGGTTCAGGTCGCGGGCTTCCAGGATCATGATGCCGCCGAGCTGTTCCTTCGTCTCGGCGAAGGGGCCGTCGGTCACGACGACGTGGCCGTTGGTGTAGCGCAGCGTCATCGCGGTGTTCGGCGGCTGCAGGCCTTCGCCGCCCTTGAAATGTCCGTTGGCGCGAAGCTGGTCGTCGTAAGCAAAGCAGCTGTCCACCATGGCGTGCCATTCCTTTTCAGATGTGGAGACTGGCACATTGGGATCGATGTAACCGAGGCAGATGAATTTCATGTGGTGTGGTGGGTGACGGACCCGGAATTGGGTGGCCGTATGTAAGGTAGACGATTAGCGGGATGCGAATTCGACACGGGGGCCAAAAAAACTTCAGCCAAGTTCGCGGAGCCGCTGCTCCAGGAAGCGCCTTTCGGGGTCGGAACGGACCAGGGCGAGCGCCTGGCGGTACGCCGCCGCCGCCTCGTCCCGCCGGCCGAGTCGGCGGCAGAGATCAGCGCGCGCCGAGTGGGCGAGGTGGTAGTCCTTCAGCTCATCGCGCGCGAGCAGCGCGTCGATCAGCGCCAGGCCCGCGGCTGGCCCCTCGTGCATGGCGACGGCGGCCGCACGGTTGAGCTCGACGACATGCGAGGGCTGTATGGCCAGCAGTGCCGCATACAACGCGCAGATCTGCCGCCAGTCGGTCGCCTCCGGCGTGCGGGCCTCGGCGTGGACGGCGGCGATGGCGGCCTGTAAGGTATACGACCCGAATCGCCGGGTCGCCAGGGCTCGCTCCACCAGCGCGATCCCCTCGCGGATGTAAGCCTGGTTCCACGCCGACCGGTCCTGCTGCTCGAGCAACACAAGTCCACCGTCAGCGCGGATGCGCGCGGGGCGGCGCGACTCGTGCAGCAGCATGAGCGCGACCAGGCCGATGACCTCCGGCTCCGGCATCAGTTCGAGCAGGACGCGGCCAAGCCGGATGGCCTCGGCCGACAGTTCTGCGCGCGTGAGCGTTGGACCTGACGATGCGGCGTAGCCCTCGTTGAACAGCAGATAGATGACGGCGAGCACCGCGGCGATGCGTTCCGGCAGTTCAGCCCCCGACGGCACCAGGTAGGGGATGCGTTCATCGCGGATCCGGGCCTTGGCGCGGACGATCCGCTGGGCGATGGTCGGCGCCGTGGTGAGAAAGGCGCTCGCAATCTCCTCGGTGGTCAACCCGCACACCTCGCGCAACGTGAGTGCCGCCCGGGCCTCGGCCGGGAGGGCGGGATGGCAGCAGGTGAAGATGAGTTTGAGCTGGTCGTCCGGCAGTTCGTCGACGTGGCCGGTCGCGGCGGATTCGCCGTTCTGCAGCATACCGGCGATATCATCTTGGGCGGCGTCGAAGCGCCGGCGGCGCCGGATCGCGTCGATCGCCTTGAAGCGCGCGGTTGAGATCAGCCAGGCGCGGGGGTTGGCGGGAAAACCGTCGATGGGCCAGCGTTGCAAGGCGGCATGGAACGCGTCGTGCATCGCATCCTCGGCGAGGCCGAAATCGCCCAGCAGGCGGATGAGCGTCGCGCGGATGCGGCCGGAATCCGCGCGGAATACGGCTTCAAGTCGGGCGCGAATGTCGACCGGGGTTGATTCGGACATGCGGGGAAAGAGGACAGTGGAAGCCGGCCGCCAGCGGCAAGTGCAATAGGAGCGGGGTGAGGGGAAGGGAACGAAATGCGCTAAGCCGTTATGTTGCGGTCGACTAGTAGGCAGGGAGCTTGCTCCCGCTCTGAGTGCGCCAGCAAGCTGGTGGCCTACGGGAAACTGTCCACACGCCAATCCTTGATGTGACCGCTGATGGGTTTCGCCAATGGGGCGAAACTTTCAATCAACCCTCCGACTGATCGTCTCCGGTTTAGGTTCCGAGGGTCTGCTGATCGCAGACGGGGGAATAGTAGGCAGCGGTCGAAATCCGAAAACCCGATTCAAACCTTCAACCAGCCACGGAATCCCCGGCCACTGTAGTAGGACTGCGCGCCGTTGTGATATATGAAGACGCGATCGAAGCGCCGGTCACCATAGATGGCGCCGCCGAGTTTGCGGATGGCGTCCGGCGTTTTCAACCAGCTCGACGACTTTGTATCAAAATCCCCGAGTTTCTGCAGCTCGTGGTATTGCTCCTCGGTCAACAGCTCGATGCCCATGGCCGCCGCTATGTCCATGGCGCTCCCTTTCGGCTTATGTTCCTTGCGGGAATCCAGTGCCTCACGGTCGTAGCACAGGCTCATGCGGCCTTCCGGGCTTTGCGCGGAGCAGTCGAAAAAGAGGCAGGCGCCCGTCTTAACGTCGTGGCTGACGACATCGGGTTCACCGCCGGTGCGCTCCATCTCATGCAGGGACCAAAGTATTGCCGGAGCAGCGGCCAGCCTCGCGGCCACACCAGCCCATTCGATACCGGCATGGCGGTGCCGGTTTTGCTCAAAGCGGTTCTTTAGTGTCGCGAGCAGTGTCTCGCGCTGGGTGGGGGTCAGTTTCCTTTGGAGCTTAACGTCCTTCATAGGGGTAATTTTGCAGCCGTGTCGTGGTAGGACGTGCTTATTGAAACAAGCCTGATAACGCCACGGAGCTCAATCAGGCCTCGGGGTGTGATGACCAGTGCGACGAACCATATGAATTGCCTGCTGAATATCTATTTCCAGCAAAGCGATAAGGTAGGCCTGTTGGATGTAAAATAAAAGCAAGGCGTGCGCAGACTTCGAGGTGCTGAATCTATATAATCAAGCGGTTGAACCGGTTTGCTTGGCCTCTGGATATCAACCCCGAAATTCCAATGAACAAACACCTGCCAAAGTTGATCGCGGTCGAAGTCTTGGTTTCGACTGCTGTTTCCTCAAATGCCGCTCAGCCCACCATCATCTCCAACTCTCCGGCGCGCTCCACCAGCCCGGCATCACCGACTACCCCCACGGTGCAGTTGAGAAAGGCGGCGCTGAATTCCGCCGAACTGGTCAAATATCAGCAGCTCGCCGATGAATCCCAAAGCCTGGCCACGCAGCAGGCGGCGGGTGCGACTGACAAAGGGAAAGTGGTTCTGATCACTGTTGGCGTTATTGGCATCGTGGCACTCGCTGTGGGGTTGAGCAATGTCAGCCCGGGCATGCCTTCGCCTTAGGCGGAACTAAGTCAATCATCCATCGTCCACGGTCAGGCTTCTGGTATTACACTTCGGGTGGCAGTCATCCCATGCATGTACCTTTCCGTCTCTGCTCATTGCTCCTGATGGCCATAATTCTGGGTGGGTGCACGACGGTGAGCAGTTTCAAGGGCATCGCGCTGAATGATGACACCCTATTTGTCAGCGGCCTGCCCCCCATCAGACAGGGCAAGAACTATGCCTGTGGTGCGGCTTGTCTTGCCGCAGTGTCAGCTTTTTGGGGAGTCCCGCTGGCTGACTTCAAGGCCAAGATTCCGACCTTAATCCAGGATACCACCGGGCAGGATATGCAGTTGTTGGGCAAAAGCTGGGTCTGCAAGCCTTTGCCTATCGGGGCTCGCTGGATGATATGATAGACAACCTACGCCGCGGGAGGCCCCTGATTGTC
>JBIJDP010000111.1:0-6715 GCA_044344065.1 Opitutaceae bacterium | reverse complement strand
GGCGCTACTATAATTGAGCGCATGGGGGTTGGCTGCAGGGCGGGGTCTCCGCACCCCGCCGTGGATTCTGCTTGGCAGGCGCAGGTCAGCAGCGCACCCGCGCTCACAGCTGCATCAGCTCCGGCCAGATCGCGAGAATTCCGCCCCAATCCGGCGCGCGGCCGTCCACCGAGGTGAGGATCACCAGCACGGGTTCATCGCCGCTGCGGCCGAGGGTCAGCCGGCGCAGCGTGGTCTCCGTCCAGTAGCGCGTCGCCGACGCGAACGCCTGCCGGCCGTTGCTGAACCAATAAACCGCCTCGCCCTGTTTTCCCGCCTGCCGCAGTGACACCGCCCGGGCCGTCCCGTGCGGTAAATTTACGTCGGTCGCCACCTGCACCTCCCAGCCGGCGCCACGGAAGCAGTAGAGCGGATCGTGGATCGCATGCCGGTTGCGCGTGCCGTCGATCACCGTGAGCGTGACGGCCTGCCCGCGCATGCGCACGAGCCGCTTCAGCACGCGGGCCCGCCCGTATATCTCGTGCTCCGCCGGGTTGAGCGACATCGGTCGCGCGTTGAAAAACAGGCCTTTCAACTTTTGCGCCACGTTCCCCACTACTTGATACAACGTCCTTCACGGATGATACCCCTACCTTGTTCTAGGATAGTGAGTTAATTCCGGACAGTCCTGTCCTGACCTCTTAACTTAACTAAGTTTTAGTAGTAGGCTTTCGTAAAGCTCCCGCAATGTGGCAAACGGCCGCGCCGGGTTGCGGATCGTTGCTGCTCATGGTGGGCTGACCTCATCCGGTGGGCTCTGGAGGGCGTCGCTCAAGCGTTCCGTGGTGGCGTTCGTGCGATCCTTGTCGCCAGTCCAAGCGTAGAATGCGTGGGTGGCACTGTAGCCGGGGTCAATCCCCGACACCGAGTGCGCCAAGCCGGCGCGAACTGCTGGGCTTGGCCGCAGAAGGAGGCGATCAATTATCCTCCCTCCACTGGCACAACTCAGTTCGCGCCTGCTCCGCTGCAATCGGCAGACACTCTAACAACGGAACTAGCCCGACGTCATCACCGGCTTCGGCCCGCTCCTCGATTTGACGAAGGAGCGATCCTAACTGCACCAACCCAAAGGCCAGGCTGATGCCCAGTAGCGAATGCGCCAGACAACCGACTTTGCTCGGAGGCCCTGCTTTGGCTATGACGCGGATTTCGGCGATCAGCCCGGGTAGGTCTGCCAGAAAATCATCGATGAGTCCGTGCGCGTTTTCATCGCCGATTTCGGCGCAGAGCTTGGCTGGGCGCTGGGGATCGAGGGCGACGAGGCTTGGAGACGGAGGCCCGACTGTCGGTGTCGGCGGCGGGGTGGCGAGGCCGGGACTGCTGATGCCCGTGCCTAACGCCTCTCGGAGTTGGTCCTCAGTGCAGGGTTTGCTCAGGAAGTCGTCCATGCCCGCCGCCAGACAGCGCTCTCGGTCCTCGCCAAACGCATTAGCGGTAAACGCCAGGATGCGGATATGCGCTCCGCCGCCCGCGCATCGGGCCACCTCGCGCCGCCGGATCTCCCGCGTGGCCTCGAAGCCGTCCATTTCGGGCATCTGGCAGTCCATGAGGATGAGATCGTAGGCGGAACTCTCCCAGGCTCTGATCGCGGCGGCACCGTTGACGGCGAAATCCGCCTGATGGCCTCGGCGACGAGGATGCGCAGCTGGCGACTGGGGGAGGTTTTCTGGACGCGGTCCGCTTCGCTGGCAACCAGTACTTCCGGCGCAGGGGCGGGCGCGATGGCCAAGGCGATCTCAAACCAGAAGACCGAGCCCTGGCCGAGCACGCTCTCCACGCCGATGCGGCCTCCCATCAGTTCCACAATGTGCTTGGAGATGGCCAACCCCAGGCCGGTGCCGCCGCGCTGCGGCGAAGCAGTTCCGTCCGCCTGGCTAAACGGCTGAAAGAGGCGGGCGCGACCTTCGGCGCTAAGACCGATGCCCGTATCCTGCACCTCGAAGCGCAAGTTCGCCCGGAACGCTTCGGTCCCAAGGAGCCGCATGCGGATCTTTACTCCGCCCCGGTCGGTAAATTTGAGGCTGTTGCCCGCGAGGTTCACGAGCACCTGGCGCAGGCGGCCGGCGTCGCCCGTCAGCCAGTCCGGGATCCCTTCGTCCATGTCGATCGCCAGGGTGAGCCCGTGCTCCTCGGCGCGCGGCTGGAGCAACCGCACCACCCCGTCCGTCAGGGCGCGCAGACTAAGGGGTCGTTTTTCTATCGGAAAATGGCCGCCGGCTTCGATCTTCGAAAGGTCCAAGATGTCGTTGATAATGTGGAGGAGTGCTTCGCCGCTGTCGGCGATCGTGCAGGCGAACTCGGCCTGACGGGGATCCAGCGGCGTGTTCAAAAGCAGCCTGATCAGGCCCAGCACCGCGTTCATCGGCGTGCGAATCTCATGGCTCATCGTCGCCAGGAACTCGCTCTTGGCGCGGTTGGCTGTGGTCGCCTGCTCGGCCAGGGTGACGGCTTTCGCGTTGGCCTTTTCTAGGGACAGGTTGGTGTGCCGGAGCTCCTCTGCGGCCTGTTTCTGGACGGTGATGTCCCAGTTGGTGCCGATCATTTGTGTGGGTTGACCGGAGGCGTCTCGTCGCACAGTGGCGAGGGCGCGGAGAGTGTGGGTGGTGCCGTCAGGCCAGATCACGCGAAACTCGGTATTAAACTCCTTTTCGCCTCTCAACGCCATGTGGATTTCTTCGTCCCCGCGCTGCCGGTCTTCCGGGTGCAGCCCTGCCTGCCAGGCCTCATAAGCGCCGCTGAACTGATCCCGTGTGATGCCGTAGAGGCTAAACATCTGGTCGTCCCAGATCAGCCGGTTGTTGACCACGTCGTAATCCCAGATGCCCACCCCGCCCGCCCGCGCGGCCAGCACATGGCGTTCGGTCATCCGCCGCAGTTGGATTTCCACCTGTTTGATCTTGGTGATGTCGTCGTGGACAACGGTAACATAAGCAGATTTGCCGTGCCGAAAGCACGTAACCCTAGCCAGGAACCATCGTTCCTCACTGGGAGAGTCACAGGGATACTCAAAGTCGAACCGATCCTGCCGACCCTGGAGCACGGCGCGAAATCCGGCAGCGAAGGTGGCGGCCTCGGTGCAACCACCCCCGGCGGCGGTGTCGCACAAGGCAAGATAATTGACCCCTTCACAGAGGACGGCCTCATTCCCGGAGTTGGCTTTGCCAAATTCCCGCCAGAGGTGGTTGACCATGATAATAACCCCGTCCTCGTCCATGATGGCCACAAGCCCCGGGAGGCCATTGATCGTCCCCTGCGCAAACTGTTCCGATTCCCGCAGGGCGGCCTCGGCCTGTCTTTGGGTCGTGATGTCGCGACTGATGCCCAGCACCCCGACGAGTTTTTGCTCTGGGTCCCAATAGGGCGTCTTGAGAGTTTCCAGCAGTTTTTTCCGGCCATCGGGATAGGTGACCCATTCCTCGTTGTGCCGGGGCTCGCACTTCGCCAGCATCCGCAGATCCTGTTCCAGGAAAAAATCGGCAATCTCCTCGTCGAAGAGGTCGTGGTCGGTCTTGCCGACAATCTCGTTCTTGGGCCGGCCTACAAGCTCGGCAAAGGCAGGATTGCAGCCGAGGTAAAAGCCCTCGGTATTCTTGAAAAAGACGATGTCCGGGATGGAATCCAGCAGGGAACTGATCAGGGCCGCCTGCCGCCTGACCTCGTCTTCGGTGTGCTTGCGCTTGGTGATGTCAGTGTTGCTCCCGCGATATCCCTGCAGCGTTCCGTCGGGGTTCAAGAGCGGAAACCCGTTGGTGGAAACCCACCGCAGGCCCCCGTCCTTCGTCACCACAGGATTGAGTAGGTCCACAAACGGCGCCTTCCGCTCGAAGATCGCGAAAGCTTCCCGCTTGAACTCCTCGCGTCCCGCCTCCGGATGCAAGTCGCAGAAGTGCCGCCGGCCCGCCAGTTCCTCCGGACGGTAACCCAGCACGAGTTCCGTCACATGGCTGACATAGGTGTAGAGTCCCGCAGCGTTTATCTCCCAGGCAAACGTCCGGCTTTGCTCTGCCAACTGGTCGAGCCGTTTTTTGCCCTCCTGTAACTCCGCCTCCGCCTGCTTGCGCCCGGTGAGGTCGATGCACGAGCCGATGTAGCCGGCAAAGCTGCCGTCGGAATAATAACGGGGCGTGCCGTGGTCGAGCAGCCAGCGGTATTCGCCATCGTGACGGCGGAGCCGGTATTCCATCTTGAATTCCGTCCGGGCGTCGAAACTGCCGGCGTAAATCTCCAGACAATGGGCGAGATCATCCGGATGCACGCCTTCGACCCAGCCATTGCCCATTTCCTGCTCCAAGGTCCGACCGGTGAAGTCGAGCCAGGTCTTGTTGAAGTAATTGCAGAGTTTGTCGGTGCCCGACTCCCAGATGAGCACGGGGGCCGTATCAGCCAACAAGGTGAAGCGGGTCTTACTCTCTTTCGCCGCCAGTTCCGCCCGCTTACGCTCAGTGATGTCGGTCAGGGTGACGCGGCACACGGGCGCGCCGTCGGCCTCCGGCGTGGTGGTCGTCACGAAATGCACCCAGCAGGGAAGTCCGTCCAGTTTTGCCAGCCGTATTTCACCGGCCTGGGGTTCCCCCGTCTCAAAGAGCCGTTTGCGGCGCAGGTAGTAGGGGTCTTGGTCCTCCCTAAGGAGGAAGCGGGAGAATGGCTGTCCCACCAGTGCGCTCCGGGCCACGCCCAGCAGGGTGCAGGCGGTGAGGTTCGCCTCCAAGATCAGCCCTGGCTTGCTCACGGTGACATAAGCCACTGGCGCCAGATCGTAGAGGTCATAGTAGCGCGCCCGCGATTCTTCCAGGGCCACCTGCGCCCGGCGCAGTTCCTCGTTCTGCAGCTCAAGCTCGATCTGATGCACCTGCAGCTCATGCAGCATCGCCCGCGTCGCCTCAGGGGAAAGCGTCGCGAGGTGCTCCGGCGACTGAGCGGCTTTCCTTTGTAAGTTCGCTTCAGCCAGCTGGCGCAGAGCGAGCGCTGAGACTGCCTGCGGTGTGCCGGTCATATCGATCGAAAGGGTGCCATCTGCGGGGGCATAGGCGTTGCCTTAAATGACGAGTTTGAACGGCCAGTCATTCCTTCTCCTTAGCCAACATTTGGTTGATCGCGTTGAGGAGAACCGACATTTCGCACGGTTTGTCCAAGAAAGCTTGAGGCCGCTCGGGATGGTCAGCTGCGAACACTTGGTCATCGCTGTAGCCACTCAGCAGGATCACCGGGAGGTCGGGCACGAGTTTGCGCAGGGCCATTAAGGTCTCCCAGCCGTTCATCCGGGGCATATTTACGTCACACAGCACGCCACCGATTTCGTCTTGGTGCTGCCGGAAGATTTCAACCGCCGCGACCCCGTCCTTAGCTGTGAGCACCGTATGATCATTTAACTCGAGCGTGAGTGCCAGGGTTTCGCGCAGACTCTCTTCGTCCTCGACCACTAGCACCGTGTTCCCCCGCCGGACGTTTTCGGAGCCGGGCCCCACTGGCACAGGCAACAATTTTGGCCGCGCAGCTTCTGCCGTCACCGGGAAAAAACACCGGAAAATGCTCCCCCGGCCCGGTTCACTCTCCACCGTGACGACTCCGTGGTGGGAGCGCACAATCCCAAGCACTACCGGCAGACCAAGCCCCCGGCCGTTGAACTTGGTGGAGAAAAACGGGTCAAAGAGCTTTTCGAAAGCCTGCGCCGCGATCCCGCCCCCCGCATCCGTCACTTCCAGACAGGCGTAGGCCGTCTCTTGGGTCTGATAGTCGAGGGGGAAGCGTTGCGGTTGTGAAATATCCGCTGCGGTCACCGACTTGACGCCCAAACGAATACGGTTCGGTCCCTCACTTTTGGCCTCCCAAGCATTGGTTATCAGGTTGGACAGGACCTGTTCGATTAGTTTCGCGTTGGCGCTGATCACCGGTCCAGGAGAGGGTAGGTCGGTCTCCAGATCGACGTTGGTCGGCATGGCGACCCGCAGCCGGGGCAGGCTTGCACGACACTCCTCGGCAAGATCCAACGGTTTATAGCTGACCTGTGATTGCCCGAGGTAGGTCAGCATTAGCGTGCTCACCTCCGTGGCCTCTAGCGTGGACTGCATGACTTTGCCCAGGCTTTCGACGAGTGCCGGATTTTGGAACTGACTAGTCGTCGCAATTTTCAACTTCAGCATCACCGTCTGAAGTTTGTTATTGAAATGATGGGCGATGGCCCCGGCCATTCGGCCCAGGCTTTCGGTCTTCTGCGTCTGTAGGTGCAGCTCCTCCGCCTGCCTGCGCTCGGTGATGTCCCGGTAGTTTCCCAAGAGGCCACGGATATCGGGATCGTGCGATAGGTTAACTCCGGCAAATTCAATCCAACAGTAACGGCCGTCCTTGCGCCGATACCGTAATTCCTTGGTGCCGCTGGCGTTGGGTTCTCCCAGGAGACCGCGCAGGAATTTCCGGGAGGAATCTAAATCATCAGGGTGCACATTGTCAAATGCGCTAACTCCCACCAACTCTCTCGGGCTCCAACCTAACAATTTCTCAACGTTCGGACTCTTGTAGCGGGTGATGCCCTCACGGTCAATGATGACGATCACATCGCCGATATTTGTTATCATCTTGCTATGTCTGGCGTCACGGTTCCGCAGCGTCTCCTCGATCTGTTTACGCTCAGTGATGTCGGTCAGCGTAATATGGCAGACTGGTGCGCCACCCTCGTCCC
>JBIJDP010000110.1:0-6725 GCA_044344065.1 Opitutaceae bacterium | reverse complement strand
GGCCGGCGACGAACCGGTTTTTCGGCATGGCAATCCAGCCGACCGGGGAACCGCTGGTGATCACCGAACTCGGTCTGATCAGCCGCATACGGCACGAATACGTGAAAGGTTCGGACAACACCGGGCGATACCGGTTGAGCATTGTCCGGGCGGAAGACGGACAGGTGATCACCTCAGCGGAGATCGACATGTCGCAAGGGCATCCCGACCACCTAGGCTTCAAGTACGCGAAACTGCCGGCACCCGTGCGGCTCGAAGCCGTTTCCGACCATCCGGTGGTCGTCCACCCGCGCGGCCTGATCCGCACCGCCGAGTATGATGTGCGTTGCGCCAAGGCGGATTATCGCGCCCGGCGCACCGGCGCCGATCTCATGGAAACCGGTGTTGCATTCGCCACCGTGCAACCAGGTGAGCTGATTTTTCTGAACCTGCCGAAGCATCCCGGAGCGGGCACAGACCAAGTGGCGCCGGCGGCATCATCCCACGCCACCAAGCGCATTGGCACGAACCTTGGCATCCAGGGCGTGGAGGTGCAGTGGACAGCGGCCAGCGACGACAACTGGATTTCGTATTATGAGATCCTGCGGGACGGAGCCGTGGAGGCACGGGCGGCGAAGGGGACTTTTTATTTCGATTATGCGGGCGACCCAAGGCAGCGCATCAACTCCCGCTATGAAGTGCGCACCGTCGATGGCGATGGCAACCGGAGCGGTCCCACCGCTGCGACGCTGGTGGCGGGTGAGCCGGCGACCTACCGGGCACTGGGCGGATACGGCCCCGCCCAAGGTGGGCATCAATGGCGGTACGAGGAAGCACTCGTGGACGAAACCTGCCGTCCGCTGCGCTGGACAAAACTTGGCTACGAAGGTCTTTGGAGCGGCTCGGGCCTGGCCCGGATCGGCCGGATCTGGATGCAGCCCGGCGCGGCGTCGGACGTCGCCCGCGTGTTCGTCGTGCCCGAGCCAGGCGCGCTGACCATCAGCGGTTCGATTCGGAAAGATCCGAGTGCGATGAACGGCCGGACCATCGGTGTCAAAGTGCTGCACAACGACCGGCAGATCTGGCCGGCCAACGGCTGGGCCGGGGTCGAGTCAGGTGAGCAGAAAACGGTGGAGTGCCGCCTGGAGGGTGTGGCGGCGGCGGCCGGTGACGTGATCCGGTTTGTCGCGCGCCGGACCGGCCAGGAAAGCGCGGATCCGATCCTCTGGGATCCGATCATCGTGCTGGCGGCGGCGAAGGGTAACTGACGATTATCAATGAGGAGTGACTGCAGGCCAGGGTCCGACTCAGCATTGTCCTGGGACGCGAGCACCCTGCGGACGGGCCGTCAGTGATGGTTGGAGCCGCAGCCGAAGCGTAGCGCCGAGCTTCAGCCGGCGTTGCTCCCGCCTCACTCGCCGTGCCCCTGCCCGGGCGCCAGTGCCGGCTAAAGTCCGGCACTACGAACTCAGTTCCGCCTCAAATCACTCCACCTCCTGCACCCTTTTCACTGCACCAGCAGCCACGCCATCAGACCAAGACCGCCGATGAGCACCAGGGCCAGCAGCGCATAAATCATCCATTTCACCACCTTGACCAGCGCCCAGAGACCCGCGGCCAGCACGACCGTCACGCAGGCCACGACAAACCACGAGGGGTAGGCGGCAAGCGAGTCCAGCATCATGGGCAGCATTTCCATGTGCCCGTTAAGCCGGCCGCGGCGGTCCGCTCCAAGCAAAATGATTTGCCCCGCCCGGCGCGCCGCGCCCCACTGCACCCATGCACTCAAAGCCCCAACTGCTCGCCTGGCTCACCTGCGACGGCGTCCACCTGGATCCCGCGACCGGCAAGCACACCATCCTCGGCGTGTTTTCCAACATCCGGGCCCACCGCTTTCCCGTCACGCATCCGTTCATGATCTGGTTCATGACCCTCACCGACTGCGCGGCCGGTCCGCACAAGATCCGCATCCTGCTCGGGGTCGATCCGACGCAGATGCAACTGCTGCTCGAGCGGACCTTCGAATCACCCGGCCCCCTCCAGCGCATCAATCTCATCAACGAGATCCGCAACCTCTCCTTTCCGGCGGCCGGCGATTACTCGATCACGATCGAGGTGGACGACGAACCCATCCTCGCCACGAGCCTCGCCGTCACCTCCTGAGCCGCACCACCCGGCCCGTCAATTCCGCCTATCCATGGACCAGCCTCCCGCTCCCGTCTTCGAACTCATCGGTGTCGGCAACCCGATCATGGACCTGCTCGCGCACGTCGATGACCGCTTTCTCCGCACACATGTCGCCGGGGACAAGGGCGGCATGATCCTCGTGGATCATGCCGACATCGCCGCCCTCGTGAGCAAGGCCGGCGGCCAGATCGCCATGATGCCCGGCGGTTCAGCGGCCAACGCCACCCTGGGCGCCGCGCGGCTGGGCCTGCGCACGACCTACCTGGGCAAGATCGGCGGCGACGCCACCGCCGAGGCCTATCTCGGCAATTTCATCGCGGCCGGCGGCGACGGCTCGCGCTTCAAACGCGCCACGCTGCCCAACGGCCGCTGCCTCTCGCTCGTGACGCCCGACGGCCAGCGCACGCTGCGCACCCACCTCGGCGCCGCCATGACTTTGCATCCGGACGAGATCACCGCGGCCGATTTCGCCGGCGCGCGGCATGCCCACATCGAGGGCTACCTGCTCTTCAACCCCGCCCTCGCCGACAAGGTCGTGCGCACCGCCCGGGCCGCCGGCTGCACCCTCAGCATCGACCTGGCGTCCTTCGAGGTCGTCAACGTCGCCCGCGACTGGATCTTCGCCCAGCTCCGCGAGGGCGTGGACGTCGTCTTTGCCAACGAGGACGAGGCCGGCGCGCTGTTCCAGCGCCGCGATGACTACGCCAACTTCGCCCGCGAGATCGCGCGCTTCGGCGGCATTGCCGCGGTGAAAATGGGCAAGGACGGCGCGTGGATCGCGCACCGGGATGCATTGCACCGGATCGAGCCCGTCCGCGCCGAGCGCGTGGTGGACACCACCGGGGCCGGCGATTCGTGGGCCGCGGGTTTCCTCTACGGCCACTTGCGCGGCGCGTCACTGCCGGCCGCCGGCGCCATCGGTTCCCTGCTCGGGGCCGAAACCGTGCAGCACCTTGGCGCGGCCATTCCGGACGTGCACTGGCCGCGCGTGCGCAGCGCCGCGGAGGCGCTGCTGAAGGCGTAGATCGCATTGAAGGCAGGAGCCTGCTTGCAGGCGATGGATTGGATGCAGGGCGCGCGCGAGCGCGCTGACCTACCGTGCCACGCCGTCGGGCCGCTTCCTCACCCAAACCACTTCATCAACTCCGCGGCCACCAGCCGGTGGCCGGCGAGATTCGGGTGGTTGCCCGATGACATCAGGGCGGCGAGTTTCGTCCCCTTTTCCACCCGGCGCCGGAAAACCGCAAAACTGTCCACCAGGCCCACGCCGTGCTCCGCCGCCAGCGCGCGCACCTGGGCGGCGTGCTGCACCAGGGAATCGGCTGGATCGGACAGCGACGCCGCCTGGTCCGGGGTCGGCGTCAGCAGCAGCACCGGGACCTTGGCCAACTGCGCCTGCCTGATCATGACCGTCCAGGCCCGGCGTGCCGCCGCCAGGCCATCGCCCCGGTCGTTGAGGGCATAGTCAATGGTGATGACGTCGGGCCGGTGCGGCAGCACATCGGCCGCGAAGCGTCCCGCGCCCTGGACGGAGGTTTCACCGCCGATGGCGGTCACGATGACATTGATCACCGCATGCGGAAACCGCCTCCCCAGCGCCACGTGCAGCAGGTGCGGATAGGATTCCATCGTCCGGATCTCCGGCGTCATGAAGTAGCCCGACGGCACACTGTGGCCGTGGCAGACGACATTCAAGGTCCGGTTCTCCGGCCAGTCCACGCGGGCCAGCCGGGCAAATTCCGCGAGGTAAGACTTGGGTTCGGCAATCGCAGGGGTCTTCACCCGGGTCACCGTACGGAGTGGGCCGACAAAATCACGGCTAAAATCAGATTGACAGATTACTCTGCGTTACAGAGTAATCTGCCATGAACCCAACCAAAGACGAGGCGGCCGAGGCCCTGGCGGCGGTCGCGCGGAGCCAGGAGGCGCTGCGCCAGGCCTTCCGGGTGCACTGCGGGCACTATTACCTCTGGCTGTGGGGCGTCATCTGGGTGCTGATGGCGCTCAGCGCGCACTTCGGCGGAACGCCCGCCATCCAGCGCTACTTCCCCCTGCTGTGCCTCGGCGGCGGCGCCGCCTCCGGCGCGATCGGCCTGCTCCAGCGGCGCCAGGTCCGCCTCGCCACCGACCGGCGCTTCCTCGGGGTGCTGGCCACCCTGCTCGGTTTCGGCGTGATCTGGCTGCTCGTCCTGCAGCCGGCGCGCAGCAACGAAAGGCTCTTCGCCTACATCAGCCTGATGGTGGCCCAGCTCTACGCCGTCGCCGGCATCTGGTTCGACACCTACCTGTTCTGGATGGGCCTCCTCCTCGCGGCGCTGCTGCTCACCGGCTTCTTTTTCTTCCAGCCGGTCTTCTGGATCTGGGTCGCGGTCTGCGGCGGCGGGGCCCTGATCCTCGGCGGCTTCTACGTCCGGTATTTCTGGCGCTGACCCGGCCATGCCCGACCTCGACGCCATCATCCACCAGCCGGCCCGCCTACAGATCATGGCGGCGCTCTGCAACCTGAGGCCGCGCGCCCAGGTGGATTTCACCTTCCTCAAGGAGAAGCTCGGCCTGACCGACGGCAACCTCGGCTCGCATCTCCTGACCCTGGAGGAGGCCGGCTACCTGGTCGTGGAGAAGACCTTCGTCGCCCGCCGGCCCAAGACTTTCCTGAGTGCCACGCCCAAGGGCCGGCACGCCTTCACCGGCCATGTCGCCGCCCTCCAGTCCATCCTCAAGGCCACCCCCTAACCCCATGCTCTCGCTTCAAACGGTCACCAAGCGCTACGGCACCCTCACCGCCCTCGACGGCATCTCGCTCGACATCGCCCGCGGCGAATTCTTCGGTCTCCTCGGGCCCAATGGCGCCGGCAAATCCACGCTCATGTCGCTCGTCGCCGGGCTGCGCCGGCCCGACGCCGGCACCCTCACCCTCGACGGCCGGCCGCTGGCTGACGCCGGCATCGCCGCCCGCAGCGCCCTCGGCTTCGTGCCCCAGTCCATCGCCCTATACGAGGACCTCAGTGCCGAGCAGAACCTCCGCATCTTCGGTTCGCTCTACGGCCTGCACGGCGCCGACCTCAACCAGCGCATCACTGCGGCCCTCGAATCCGTGCAGCTGGCCGACCGCCGGCGCGACCAGGTGAAGACATTTTCCGGCGGCATGCAGCGCCGGCTCAACCTCGTCGCCGCCCTGCTCCACCGCCCCAAGCTGCTGCTGTGCGACGAACCCACCGTCGGCGTCGATCCGCAGTCGCGCAACGCCATCTTCGACTTCCTCGAGGCCCAGGCCCGCGCGGGTCTCACGGTCATCTATTCGACGCACTACATGGAGGAGGCCACGCGGCTCTGCTCGCGCATCGGCATCATTGACCACGGCAGGATTCTCGCCCTCGGCACGCTCGACGAGCTGCTGCTGCAACTGCCATTCGAGGACGAGATCATCTTTCCCGCCAACCCCGCCACCGCGCCGTTGGTGGCGCAGCTCGGCGCCCATGGCGCCCTGACCACCGAGAACGGCACCCATCGTTTCCGCCCCGTTGCGGGTTACCGGCTCTCCGGCTTTTTCGCCCTGGCCGAATCCCTCGGCCTGCCGCCCCGCCTCTTCACCAGCCAGCGCCCGACTCTGGAGGCGCTCTTCCTGCATCTGACCGGAAGAACGCTCAGGGAATAAAGTCCGGGGCGGTGGGGGATAAGCGATCAACCGCCCCACCACCGCATCTTCCCCGATTCCTCCCTCCTTCACTTCCTTACTCCTCTTTTCCCCACCGCCCCATCCCCATGCGCACCATTCTCATCCTGATCCGGAAGGACTTCTCCCTCTTCATCCGCGACAAGGCCTCGGTCTCGCTCACGTTCATCGTGCCGATCGCGCTCATCTACATCTTCGGCCAGGTCTTCGGCATCAACCGCAAGGACACTGGCCCCAGCGGCATCCCGTTTGCCGTGGTCAATGCCAGCGGCAATCCCGCGGCCGGGCGCCTCGTTGACGCCCTCCGGGCCGAGTCGGCCTTCAAGGTTGTCACCGAGTTCACCCTTCCCGACGACCGCCGGCGTCCGCTCACCGAGGATGACCTGCGCCCGCTGATGAAGGAGAACAAATTCCGCTTCGCCCTCGTCATCCCGCCGGACCTGATTGCCGAAAAACGCCTCGGCCTCCGGCTCAAGATCCTCTCCAACCCCCGCAACGACATCGAGACCCAGACGGTCAACGGCATCCTGCAGAAGGTCATCTTTTCCAATGTGCCGGAACTGCTCGGACAGTCCCTGCAGTCCCGCGCCCAGGACCTGCTCGGCCAGCCCGCGCTCAAGGATTTCAACTCCCGCATCGCCCGGACGGTGACCGATGCGTTCGGCGGCGATCCGGCCGTGATTGAACGCGACCTCGCCGACGGAAACTTCGGCCTGCGCCGGCTCGACACGCTGGACGGGGCCCAGCCGGCCGCCGGCGCCGCGGCTGCGCCCGCTCCCGCGGCCACGGCGCGCCAGGACATCTTCTCCCAGATCGTGAAAATCGAGACCGAGCAGGTCGTCGGCCTGGACGTGAAGGCGCCGGCGGCCACCCGGGTGGTCGGCGG
>JBIJDP010000109.1:0-6732 GCA_044344065.1 Opitutaceae bacterium | reverse complement strand
GAGGAACATATGAATCAAGAGAATGATGGCGACCTGGAGCTCCGTCCTACACGCCATCCAAGGGTTTCACCTTCCGCCGCAGCGCGCTCGGTGCGGTGCCGTGGTAACGCCGGAACAAGTGCGAGAGCCGGAACTCGTCACTCAAACCCACCCGTGCCGCGATGGCTTTCATGGGCAGGCCGGTCGTCTGCAACAAGTCCCTCGCCCGGCGCATGCGCAAAATGCGGACCTCCTCCATCGGCGACCGGCCCGTCTCCTGACGGAACAGGCGGCAGAAATGAAACTTGCTCAGCCCGGCATGCCGCGCGAGGCGCTCCAACGGCAGGGGCTCGGCCAGATGCTTCTGGATGTAGTCCCGCACCCCCGCCTCCAGGCTGGAGGCCCGGGCCCCGCGGCTGCGCAGGCGGGCCAGTTCGCTGAGGAGTCCCTGGAAAACTGCGTTTCTGGCCCGCAGCGCCTCCGGACTCGATTCATGCCGGTCCACATACAGCCAGTCGGCCATCTGTCGCACCCGGCCGTCGTGGTCCTTCATCCGCAGCGGCCACGCCGCCGCCTCCGGACTTTGGAACGAAAAGAAACAGGTCTCCGCGGGCTCGGCCGGGTCGCTGGATTCCTCGTGCACGCTACCGGCGTGGTACAGCAGCAGGTCGCCCGTGCGGGCCTCGATGCTCTCCCCGGCCATGCGCAATCGCAGACAACCATCCAGCACCACGATCATCTCGTGGAACGCATGGGCGTGCGCCCCGATCTTCCAGCGGGGATTCGGCCCCATCCGGCCGATGTGCAGGAAGGTGGTGTCAGCCGTAGCAACAGCAATCATGCGCAAGTCTTCGCAACCCCGGACATTCCCCGCAAGCCTGCAGCAAGGTATGCTCGGTAACGTACCACTGAATTTTTAAACCACGGATTTCACGGATGACGCGGATGGTTTCGAACCAAGGCATTTTTCAACCACTGATGAACACTCATGAGCACTTACTCCAATCAGTGAAAATTAGTGTTCATCAGTGGTTCTTCCCGGATCGGCATCCGTGAAATCCGTGCCATCCGTGGTTAGTCCGATAAATAACGCCTCCTGGCCCAACAATCTCATGAAAAACTCCAAACCTCGCATCGGCTTCATCGGCACCGGCAAGATGGGCCAGGCCGCCCATCTGCGAAATTATGCCTCGCTTCCGACGGAATGCGAAGTCGTCGCCCTCGCCGAACTCCGGCCCGAACTCGGCGCCCGCGTCGCTGCCCGCTTCGGCATCCCCAGGATCTACTCGAACATCGAGGAGATGGTCGCGAAGGAGAACCTCGACGGCCTCGTGGCCTCGCAGCAGTTCACCCGCCACGGCGTGATCGTGCCGGAACTCCTCCGCGCCGGCCTGCCGGTCTTCATCGAAAAGCCGCTGGCCTCGTCTGTTCCGGTGGCGGAGGCCCTAGTCGCCGCCGACAGGGCGGCGGGCGGCAAGCTCATGGTCGGCTACCACAAGCGCTCCGACGTCGCCACGATCCGCGCCAAGGCCGAGATCGACCGGCTCCTCCAGTCCGGCGAAATCGGCAAGCTGCGCTACCTGCGCCTGACCATGCCGCCGGGCGACTTCATCGCGGGCGGTTTCGACGAGCTCATCCCCGGCGAAAACTTTGCCGCGCCGCTGGAAACCGATCCCGTCGAGCCCGGCCTCGATGCCGCCACGGGCCAATTGTTCATCAACTTCGTCAATTTCTCGATCCACCAGCTGAACCTCATCCGGCACCTCATGGGCGAGGCCTACGAGGTCGTGTACGCCGATCCCACCAAGGTGCTGCTCATCGGCCGCAGCGCCTCGGGCCTGCCGATCACGCTGGAGATGGCGCCCTACGGCACGACGGTGGACTGGCAGGAGTCGGCCATGGCCACGTTCGATCACGGCTATGTGAAGCTCACCCTGCCCGCCCCCCTGGTGCTCAACCAGTCGGGCCACGTCGAGATCTTCAAGGACAACCGCAAGCTGGGCGAAGGCGGCACCTACCGCCCCGAGCTCCCGCACGAGCACGCCATGCGCACGCAGGCCAGGAACTTCCTGCGCTTTGTCCGCGGCGAGGCCCCGCCGCCCTGCGGCGCGGCCGAGGCGCTCGAGGACCTGCGCGTCGCCCGCCGCTGGCTGAAACTCTTCAAGGGAGTCTGACCATGCCCCTGCGCTTCAAAAAACTGCTCGTCGCCGCGGAAAGTTTCGAGGCGGCGGGCGTGTGGGATGTGAACGGCGACGGCGTGCCCGACATCGTCTCGGGCGGCTTCTGGTACCAGGGCCCGGATTTCCGCCGGCGGTACTTCATCAGCGAGGTCCACCGTGTCGGCGAATACTGGAGCGATTTCTCCGCCATCCCGCTCGATGTGAACGGCGACGGCCGCACGGACTTCGTCACCGGCGGCTACTGGGGCGACTTCCAGTGGCGCGAGTGCCCGGCCGACCCGACCAAGCCCTGGACGGTGCATCCGCTGGGCAACATCGGCAACGTCGAGACCACGCGTGGTTGCGACCTCGATGGCGACGGCATCCTGGAGATCATTCCCAACACGCCGCCGCAGGCCTTGCAGGTGTTCAAGCTCGTGACCGACGCCCAGGGCCGCGGCACCGGCGAGTTCACCCGCCACGTGCTGAAGGAAGGTCCGTCCGGACACGGTCTGGGTTTCGGCGACCTCACCGGCCATGGCCGCACCGACATCATCCTCGCAAACGGCTGGCTCGAGGCCCCCGCGCGCCCGTGGGAGGAGAAGTGGGTCTTCCATCCCGAGTTCAATTTCGGCAATGCCAGCATCCCGATCATCGCGGCCGATGTGAACGGCGACGGGGTCAACGAACTCATCGTCGGCTCGGCCCATGGCTACGGGCTCGACTGGTATGCGCCGCAGTGCCAGCCCGACGGCACGCGGCAATGGATCAAACACCCGATCGACCCGGGACATTCGCAATTCCACGACCTGCACTGGGCGGACATTGACGGCGACGGCCAGCCTGAGCTCATCACCGGCAAGCGCTGGCGCGCCCACTGCGGCAGCGATCCGGGCGAGTTCGACGACATCGGCATCTACTATTACAAGTGGACCGGCGAGGGCTTCGCCAAGCACACGATCTCCTACGGTCCGCCCGGTGAAGGCGCCGGTTGCGGCATCCAGTTCGCGCTCGCCGACCTCCGCGGCACCGGCCGCCTCGATGTCATCGCCCCCGGCAAGGATGGCCTGCACGTGTTCTTTAACGAAGGCGCAGGCTGAAAGTACGCAGCTGTTATTTGTAGGGCGGGGTCTCCGACGTGCCCTCCGTAGCTTTGGCGGAGAAGGGACCCCGCCTTCGATTTCACCAAGGCCAGGTTCAACTCTTTCTCTTAAACTTAATCTTTCTCTTTCTCCTGCCTTGAAAAGGCCCAAACCGGAGCAAGATTAAGAGAAAGAGGATAGAGAAAGATTGGATTGCAGCGAGAGGTCAAAGGCGGTGATCGGACCTGTCCTCCGTAGGCCCGGCGAAGGAGGAATCCCCGCCCTACAGTTCGCAATCGAAACACCATCGCCACCCTACACGTAGAACGCCCTCGCATGGTTGCTGCATTGCCATGCCGGTGCGCATGCGCTTCCGCTGATGCACCATGCATCTCACCGCCATCAACAGCGCGGAAGCGATCTTCGAGCCGTTTTACGATCCGCAACTGCGCGAAGTGGACCAGTGGACCATTGCTGCCCCCGGCGCGACGGGCATCAGCCAGGCCCCGGGTTGGGCCTTCTACACGGTCCAATGGCAAAAACCCGCCTCCGACGGCCTCGTCCTGCGCATGCATCGGAATTACGAGGAACTCGACTGCTCGGAGTACGAGCGCCTGGTCGTCTGCATCAACCTGCCCGAGGACAGTGTCATCACCATCGCCGCCGAGACCGACGCCGGCCCGCGCCGCCGCACGGGCGAACCGTTCGGCGCCGTGCGACGCGAGGAATGGCTCCCACTCGACGGCGCAAAGCTCATCCGCTCGCTGACCGTCGAGGTCCGCAACCCGCGCCCGGTCGCCGGGTCCGGCTGGCTGCTCTGGTTCGGCCTGCAGCACACCGGCCGGCTCAAGTCCCATCTCGCCCAGTGGTCCAATTACAACGATCGCTGGGAGAAATATCTGCAGCCGGTTGATTTCGAACCCTCGTTCAAGCCCACCTACGGCCTGCTGATCGACGCCGAGGAACTCGCGGCCGTGCGACGGGAATTCGCCCAATCGCCAGTGACGGCGGAATTGCGCGCCGGGGCGGACTTTGCGCAGACGGTGCGGCCCGAGAGCCTCATCGGTGAGCACATGAACTACTGGAGCGCCAACACCCTGCGGCGCGAACGTGAATTCAACGCGCTGCTCTCGCTCCACGGCCCGCTCGCCGCGCAGGCCGGCCTGCTCTGGCAGGATAAGAGCCTCTGCCGACTCGCCGCGCGTTTCGCCCTCAGCATGGCGCACTGCGCGCACTGGGAGGACGGTTTCTTCGCCCACACCACCGGCAGCACCTGGGACCAGCGCGGCCACGTGCAAGCCATCGCCACGTGGGACTGCGCGCTGATCCTCGACCTGTGCGGCGAGTGGTTCACCCCGCTCGGCCGCGACCTGATCCTGAAGCGGATCGCCACCGAGGGCCACGGCACCATGTGCATGGCCTCGTGGTGGTGGGAATATACCTATTACGGCAACCAGCTCGCGTGGATCTCTCCCGCCCGCATCTACGGCCTGCTGCTGCTGGAGCAGACCATGCCGGCCAATTGCGCGCCCTATCCCAAGCCGGAGGTCTCCCGCGTCGCCCCGCACACGGACCAGGCGTGGGCCAACCTGCAGGACAACCTCGCCAAGTGCCTGCTGCCCGACGGCGGCTACCTCGAGGGCGTCTCCTATTTCACGTATACCGCCCGCCAGGCCTTCCTGGGTGCCACGCTCTTTGCCCGCGGCCGCGGACTCGACCCGCGTTCGCTCATCGCCCCCGCCCTGCTGCGCACCGGCCGCCTGGCCGAGATGCTCTACTCGACCGACGATCACCAGGACATGATTCTGGTCGCCGACTCGATGTTCCCCGTGAGCGAAGGCATTGCGTTCCTCGCCTGGCTGATGCCGCAGTCGCACTGGGTCACCATCTACCGCAAGTCCATGCAGCGGGCCGGCGCCGCACCGATGCTGCTGCCCCTGCGGCTCGACCGCGACATCCCGGCCGAGGGTCCCGCACTGTCACCCCTCTGCGACATGGCCGAAACCGGCATGATGTGCTCGGTGCGCCGTCATCGGGGCGAACTGGTCAAAATCCTCATCATGGGCAACCGATCCGGTGGCGACCACCAGCACGAGGACAAAGGCAGTTTCGTCCTCGAATTCGCCGGCGACAGCTTCGCCATGGATTTCGGCGTGCTCGATTACGCCAATCCCGTGACCGACATGCTCAAGCAGGCGCAGCGGCACACCATGCTCACGCCATGGAGCGACGACGCGCGCCCGCACCCCGCCAATCCGATCTTCGCCGATATCAGGCCCATCGGCTCCGGTGACGCCACGATGTTTCATGCGACTGTGGATGCCGCGCCGGGCTGGGAAGGCTGGTTCAACAAATGGCAGCGCACCTGGGATTCGCCGACGCCCGATTCGTTTGTCATCACGGATGATTGGGCCGTCGCGCAGGGCCGCGGGGTGGAGTTCCATTGGACCACCCGCCTGCCCATGCGGCGCGAAGGCGACCGGATCATCATCGAAGGCCGCCGCGCCCGGGCGGAATTGCTCATCCCCGCCGGCGCAGAGGTCGTGCTCGAAGAACTGGCCCTGCTCGATCCGCGGCGGCGAAGCGTCGACACGGTCTATCATGGCGCCAGCAACCGGCGCCTGGATTCGGTCGCCGCGCAGCAGCACGGCAGCCTCTTCGGCTGGAATCATGCGCCGACCCAGCCACGCCTCACTCTGCGACAGCCCGGCCGCAGCGGCACGCTTCGGGTTGAGGTGAAGCTGGTATTGAAGTGAGTTGCAGTGACCTAGGAGCGCGGCCGCCCTCGGTCGCAATTGTGAGAGTCCGGACAAGGCTGAGGACGAGAAAGAGAACGACCGGATCGTACTCGTTCTCGTACTCTTTCTCGTTCTCGCTGCCTGGATGGTTTCGTGGAATGGCGACCTAGGGCGGTCGCGCTCCCAGCCTACTTCTTCTCACCCACCCTGACTCGCACCATCGCACACCCGCGCTGCAGCGGCACATCCAATTGCCAGCCCGATTCGCCGCGAACGCAATTCACCGGCGCGACCGCATCGCTGCCGGGATGCAGGACCTCGGCAATCAATTCAGTCCCGGTCGCAACCGGCAGACGCAGGCTCACCATCGCACTCTGCGCCGCGCCACCAAAGGTCACCGGCAACACATAGCCGCCCGGCACGGCGAACAGATTGGCCTTGGCCGTCTCGCCGGCGACGGTCACCGCATGCGGCAGGAGGATCCATTTCTTGCCGCGCAGGGCGCTGAAGAGCGGACCATAATCGAAATACCAGCGATCCACCGCGGGTGAAGGCGTGATGGTATGGTCGTTGCCCGGCACCGGTGCGGTCGGGAAAATGCCGAGATGCAGGTGCCGCTGGAAGTAGGTGTCGGGATCGGGTTGCAGGTCCTTTTCGCTGTGCGTCCAGACAAGGCAGGGCTTGTACACACTTTGGAGCGCCGCGGCATTCACCTCCCAGGGCCAGTCACCGTGCTCGTGGTAGACGGCATCCCCGTGGCGCATCAGCTCGGTG
>JBIJDP010000108.1:0-6734 GCA_044344065.1 Opitutaceae bacterium | reverse complement strand
TGGTGGAAACGGGTACGCCAAAGGCAGGAGTCCGGAGGCGGGATGGAAAGAGACCTCGACAGGGGGCGGGACGGCGTGCTTAGCATTTTGCAGGTTTCCCATGCATCGCAGCGTCCTCCTTCTCGCCGTCCTTATTATTCGCCCCGACTCAGGGCGGCGGCACGCGGCTGCATAACGAAAACTAAACAACCGCGATTTCCTCCCCGGCCCTGAGCTTCACCGCTCAGGGCTTTTTGTTTTCCCGCATGAAAGCCCAACCCAATCCCAGCCTCGCCGATGTTGAATCCGCCCGCCGTCGTCTCAACGGGGGCATCCGCCAGACGCCGTGCCTGCCGGTCCCGGCCCTGTCCGCGCTGGCCGGGGTCACCCTCTGGCTGAAACGCGACGACCTGCAGCGCACCGGCTCCGCCAAGGAGCGCGGCGCGCGCCATGCCCTGCTCTGCCTCACCGAGGCGGAGCGGGCCCGGGGCGTGATCGCCGCGTCCGCCGGCAACCATGCCATCGGACTAGCCTACCATGGCGGCATGCTTGGCGTGCCGGTCACCGTCGTGCTGCCGACTGGCACTGCGGCCGTGAAGGTCGCCCGCTGCCGCAGTCTTGGCGCCAGCGTCGTGCTGCACGGCGCGAATTATCCCGAGGCCCGGGCCCACGCCGAGGCGCTCGCGGCCCGGACCGGCGCGGCCTGCGCCCATGCCGCCCGCCATGCGCCGGTGGCGGCCGGGATGGGCACCATGGTCCTGGAGATCCTGGAACAGGCGCCCAACCTCGACACGCTGATCGTGCCCGCCGGGGGCGGTCTCCTCGTCGCGGCGGCGGCCGTGCTCAGGTCAGCCAAACCCGCAGTGCGCCTCGTCAGCGTGGGACCGGCGCACCTGGCCGACGATTGTGCCGGATTGGCGGACGAACACGTCGCGGTAAACCCCGCCGAGCTCACCGCCGCGATCAGCCTGCTGGCCTGCCGGGCGGGCATCGTTGCAGAGGAGGCCGGCGCCGCCCCGCTCGCCGCCGTGCTGAGCGGACGCGTCAAGCTTGCATCGGGAAGCTGCGTGGTCCTGCCCGTCTCCGGCCGCAACATCGACCCGCGGCGGCATGCTTCCGCTGTCGCCGCCGGAGCGGATTGGGTGGAGCGGTTGGCGGCAGTGTCATAGTAGGGCCGAGGTAGGGCGGTGATTCTGATCACCGCCCCTCTTCCTTAGCTGAGATCCAATCTTCCTCGTTCTCGTAATCGTTCTCTTTCACCTGTCCTATGGATTGCGCACGATTGCGACCGAGGGCGGTCGCGCTCCCAGGCGGGGTTCCTCCTTCGCCAAGGCTTCGGAGGACATGTCGGGAGACCCTGCCCTACAATTTACTTCCGGCTCAGTCGCAGGCTGACGATCTCGTAGGGGGCGAAGGCGAGGGTCCGGCCGCGCAGGGGTGCGCCCATGGGCTCGCCGAGGAGGTTGACCTTTTGTGCGCGCCAGCCGGCGGCAAGCTTGAGCTGCGCGGTGCCGCGCTGCCCGGACACCTCGTGCAACCGCAGCACCCATTGGTTACGGCCCTCGGGCCTGGCCCAGTGCGGGATCAAGGTTTCGCCGCCCTCGATGCCGCCGAAAGCGGAGGCTAGCGGCCGGCCGCGGTAAGCGACCGGCGCGGTGAACAGATTATCCGCCTGCACCGCGGGCTGCTCGGCCCGGGGGGCGGTGAGCTCATAATGTCCGACGGCCAGCTCGATCGTGTGCCGGCCGAGATCGGTGAAGACGGTGGCGGGCCTGGGCAACCGGCTCAGATGGGCCGGATAGGCCTTCGCGTGCTCCTCGTAGCCGACGTGCCGCGGGGTGCGCAGGAGCGTGACGCCGAGGTTGCCGTCGCGGCAGCTCACGCCGTACTTCGCCGCGGTCACGACGAAGAGCCCGGAACGTTCGCCCTCGCTGCTGACCGTGGCCCAGCGGCTCATCGGCCATTCCCACATCGCCTCGGCCTCGCGGGTCGTGGCGAGCTGCGGGCGAAGCACGCTGCCGAACGGCGTGCCGCAGCGCACCTCGCGGCCGCGGTAGTGCGTCGGAAAGTGCAGCTTCAGCATCGTGTCGGGCTCTTGCCAGTCGAGCTCGACGGTGATCCGCAGGACGCTCGCACCCGGCGCGAGGGCGTAATGCAGCACCGCCGTGCTGGCGGTGCCGACCTGGCGGGTGACGGCGAGGCCGTTTTTCTCCGCGGTGATCTTCACCGGGCCGCGCGCGGGCTGCCCGAGCGAGAGCGCATGGCGGTCGATGTCCCACGGACCGAAGTTCGCGGACTGCTCGGGATAAATCACCAGTTCGCCGGCGCCGGAGGCTAGTTCCACGGCGCGACCGTCCACCACGAGGACGGCGAGCCGGCCCGACGCATCGAGCTTCGCGGTGACGCGGCCGTTGCTGAGCGTGCGACCGTTGACCGTGACGGAGGCGAGTCCGCGCACCACGGCATCGGCGGTGCAGACACCCGCGAGCGGCGGGAGCTCGACGACCCGGCCGCCGACGGTGCATCGCCGGGCGAACGGCAGCGGATTGAAAAGGCAGGCGTCGCCGGACGTATTTTGGGTGGGAGCGACCTTGGTCGCGACGGAACCGCGGGCAGTCGCGAGCAAGCTCGCTCCCACCTTGCGGCCGGCCAATGCGGCCACCGCAGATTGCTCCAATTCCCGTGCAAGATGCGCGAGTTCGGGCAGGCCCTTGGCGTACACCTCGGGGATGGAACTGCCGGGGATGTAGTCGTGGAACTGCGCGAAGACCATGCGCCGCCAGGCATGCGCCAGGTCAGCCCCGGCCGCACCTCGGTTCGCCACGAGCGCGGCCTCGCGGAGCTGCAGCGCGCGCTCGAGGGCGCGGAAGTGCGACTTCACGCGGCTTTGGGTCGTGAAGGTGCCGCGGTGGTATTCGAGGTAGATCTCGCCGTCGAGGGCGGGCAGCTGCGCGCGTTTTTCCGCCAGGCGGTCGAAGAACGCCTCGGGCTGGTCCCACTCGAGTGCGGGCAGGCCGCGCAACGAAGATAACCGCCGGGCGCGCTCGCACATCTCCTCGCTCGGGCCGCCGCCGCCGTCGCCCCAGCCGTTGGGCATGAGAAACTCGTCGTGCACGTCGCCCTGCTGGTGCTGGTGGGACGCCGCGCGGAGCTGCTCGACCTTGAGCTCATTGTTGAACTGCACGCCCTGCGTCACATGGCTCACCACCGCGTGTCCGCCCGGGCCGCGCCACACGAAGCTCGAATGCGGGAAGCGGTTGACGGTGTTCCAGGTGGTCTTGGTGGTGAAAAAATAGTCCACCCCGCTCAGGTGCATGAGCTGGGGCAGGCAGGCGTTGAAGCCGAACAGGTCGGGCAGCCACAGCGAACGTGAGCGCCGGCCCGTGAGTTTCCGGAAGGCTTCCTGACCGAGGATGAAACTGCGCGCGAGACCCTCGCCGCAGGCCACGTGCGAGTCGCTCTCCACATACATGCCGCCGGTGGCTTCCCACTGGCCGCGGCGCAGCCGCGCGCGCACCGCGCGCAGCAGTTCCGGTGAGCGCCGGCCGACCGCCTCGTAGCTCGCGGGCTGCGAGTACGCGAAGCGGAACTCGGGATAGAGGGTCATGAGCCGGTTCACGTTGGCAAAGGTGTGCACGGCCTTGCCCTCGCCGACCTGCTCGGTCCAAAGCCAGACCAGGTCGAGGTGCGAGTGGCCGGTCAGCGCGGCGCGGCTCAGCGGGGCGGGGTCGCGCAGTTCGCGGTAGATTTTCGCCAGCTCGCGGTGAAGGGCGCCGGTGCCGGCCGTGTCGAATGCATCCAGTGCCGTGTCGAGTCCACGCAGCAGGCGGCGATAGAGCGGCGACACGTCAGTGAGGGCCGGTTGCTGGGTCTGGCTGAAGAGTTCGCGCGGCACGCCGGGAAATTCCCGGGCCCGGAGGTCGATCATCCAGTCGTAAAGGCAATTGAGATCGTGGTAGGCCGCCCAGGCCTCGTCGTTGCGCCGCAGCAGCCGCGCCCCGCGGAAGACATTGCCCTCCGCCCCCAGCCCCTTCGCGTCGGGATGCCAGATCGCGGACTGCACGCACAGGCTTTCCACCCACACCTCGCGCGTGCCGGCGGGCAGCTCACAATAACGGTGCGCCACGTCAAAGCCGTAGAACGGCATGCCGTTCACGAAGAGGGTCGCCTCGCCCTGCTCGTCCCAGTGCAGCCAGCGCCCGGCGCCAGCGGGGATCGCCACGCGGGCCCACCGCTGGTCGTACAGCCGGCCCCAGCTCTCGCCGTCGCGCGCGGCCCGGCGCGGAGCCTTTTTGGCCGCCGCGAGCGGCCCGTGGTCCGGCCGGTTGGCCGTGACCTCGACGCGCAGCGGCTGCGGGTCCTGCCAGATCATCTCGGCGAGGCGGGCGACGCCGCGCTGCGTGCGGAGGGGAGTGAGTTGGAGCAGAGGATTGAGCGGAAACATCGCGGCCATCCTCTCGCTCCCGCCGCCGCCGGGCAATCTCTTCCCGGAGGCCGGTCGGAAACCTGCCCAGATTCATGTCCAAACCTCTGCCCTGCCCCGCATAAGGCCGGGTAATGTCCTTAACCAAAAAACTGAATTCATGCCCGGCGCCTCGGTTGGTCCTTTACTCGCGCCCGGCCGGAGCAGCCAACTGCAATCCATGCCTTTGGCCAAGGATCCCCCCGGTCTTGCACATGGGTCTGCCTCATCCCGCAGCGCGCCTTGGGCCTGGGTCCGGCATGTGGCCGTGGTGCAGTGGGGCCGCACCTATGCCGAGGCGCTCCGGTCGGTCTGCTGCCGCGCCTTCCCCAAGGCTGAAATCCATGCTTATGGCACCGGCGGCGAAGTGCTGGCCGCCCTGCGCGCCAAGCCGGTGGATCTGCTGCTGCAAACCCTGATGTTCCCGGACATGGACGGCGTGGACCTGCTGAACACGGTCATGCAGGAAAAGCTGGCCGTCCGCGTGCTCGTGGCCAGCCGGCGACGGGATGAACAGTGTCTCTACGCGCTGCGCAATGCCCGTTTCGATGGCATCGTGGACACGCTGGATGCCAGTGTCGAAACGCTCATGGAGGCGCTGCATCTCGTTGCCGCCGGGCACGCGTATGTCAGTCCTGCCTTCCGCGACATCCTGATTGACCGGATCGTCCCGAGCGATCTCTGGCACCAGTTTACGCCGGCGGAGATCCGGATCTTCACGGTGATCGGCGACGGCAGCGATGATCATGAGGCCGCCCAGGTCCTGGGTTTGAGCGCCGCCACCGTGCAGACCCATCGGCGCAACATCATGCACAAGCTTGGCGTCGCCAGCAGCGCCAAGCTCGTCCGCGAGGCGATCCGGCTCGGCATGGTGCAGATCACTTCGGAAGGGCATATCATCCGTCCCGGGGTGAGCCGGGATTCCCTGCTCAGCGAGCCGACCAAGTTGGCAGCCAAGCCCAGCTAATACCGGCCTACCTGAAATTAGGTAGGCACGAGGGTACCGGTTCGCCGGCAAAGCGCGCATGATGGGCGGGCATGCTCCCCCCGGTGCTTCCCGTTTTCTCTGTGCTCGCTCCGCTGCTGCTTTCTGAACGCATCCGGCCGGTTCTGATTTCCCGGCCGGATACCACCGGGGGGTGGTTTGTTCCGGAAATGGCGGTTAGCGGGCACAGAGACCATTTTTTCCTCCAGTCCATCGGCCCGGGCCAAAGCCCCTGCCCCGATGCAACCTGCGATTTCGCACTTGGTTGAAGCTGGACCCCTTTGTCCCGGCATTTCTGTCGGGTGTAAGAAGAAACCACCAAAACAAAACCCAATGAACCAAGAAACCAGCTACCCAGCATCGGTGACCAAACGATATTTGGCCGCCTGTTTGGCTGCTCTGATTGGCCTGTCTGCCTCGTCCCTTTGGGCGCAGCAGCCGGTGACTGTCACGGCAACCGACGACGACGAGGAGATCACGAAGCTGACTCCCTTCGAAGTTTCGTCGGAAAAGGACTACGGCTACCTCAAGACCAATGCCGCCACGGCCACCCGTATCGGCATGGAAATCCAAAAGGTGCCGATGAACATCTCGGTTATCTCGCGCGAGTTCCTCGATGACACCAACGCCCGCTCGCTGACGGATCTGTTCCGTTACTCGGCCGCGGCCTCCGGTGACACGCGGTTCAAGATGCGCATCCCCGCCAATGAGGCCACCCCCCAGGGCGGTTTCACGATGCGCGGTTTCCAGGTGAACACGCTGATGCGTAACGGCGTCTTCCGCTACATCTCGCACAATCTCGACAACGTCGAGCGCGTGGAAGTGGTGAAGGGCCCGGCGTCGGTGTTCTTCGGCCAGGGCTATCCCGGCGGCGTCATCAACTACGTCACCAAGCGCCCGTCATTCACGAAGATCCCGACCGAACTCACCTACCAGATCGACGACAACAGCGGTCACAAGGTGAAGATCGACAACAACACCGTGCTGTCCAAGAAGGCCGCCTTCCGTTTCGTTGGCGCCTGGCAGGACCTGCAGGGCGAGCGTCGCTTTGAGTACCACAAGAACTTCAATCTCACGCCCACGCTGACCTTGAAGCCCCTGGACAGCGGCAAGCTCACGATCAACGCCGAGTTCGAGTACCTGAAGGAACGCTACAACGCGAACGACTACGACTGGATCTACAGCGACTTCGCGGGCTGGAAGGCCGCTTCCACCTCAGGTGCCTACGGCTCCTCCACGGCTACGCTGACCAGCACGATCGCCGCCAATGTCGGCAACGGCCTCGCCGCCAACGTGCTGCAGACCACG
>JBIJDP010000177.1:0-5530 GCA_044344065.1 Opitutaceae bacterium | reverse complement strand
CTGCTCACCCAGGCGCGCGACAAAGTGGTGAAAGCCACCGATTCGGCCCGTTTCCACGGTCGTCTGGGAGAAACCCTGCCGCAGGGCGAAATCCGCCGCGCCATCGAGGGTGCGCTGGAGCGCCAGCGCCGCTTCCCGCTCGACACCGCCAACGCCCTGCGCGGACGCCTGCGCCGCGAGCATTTCACCATCTTCAAGAAGGGTTCGAAAGGCGTCTCCTATGTGTGCGCCGTGAAGCGCAAGTTCCGCGTCCCGGGCCAGGTGTTCTCCGACAGCATCGGCAACGTCATCTCGTTCATCGAGGCGCATCCGATGATCCGGGCGAGTGAACTCGTGGGCAAATTCCTTGGCATCAATCTGCCCAAACCCGCCGCCCCGGCGGCCGAGGTTGCCGCCCCCGCCGGAGAGGCCCCCGCGGCCGAACCGGTGAAAACCGAGCCGGAGCTCACGGTGGAGCAGCGCGAAAAGATCGCCCGCATGCAGGGCGACCTGCGCTGGCTGGTCATGGAGGGGTATGTCACCGAGTTCATCGACGGCCGCCTCTTTGCTCCGCCCCCGATGGTCGAGGCGCGCAAGAAGGAAGTCGAAGCCGAGGAGCACGATCCTGAGAATTTCCCCGAGATCCCGGCCTCGAACCCGCCCTTTGCGGCCAAGGCCGAAACCCCGGCGGAACCCGTGGTCCCGGCGGCCCCGGTGGAAGCTGCGGCCCCGGTTGAGCCGGCGCCCGCCGCCCCGGCGGTTCCCGAGACCCCCGTCGCAACCGGAACGACCGAGACTGCTCCCGCCGAACCGGAAGCGACCGACAAGAGCGCGCAAGCGTAAGGCAACTGCCCCGGCCCGCTCATGTCTGAAGACCGTACTGTCGCCGAGATTGAGGCGTATCTCCACCGTCATATCCCGATCACTCGCGGGATGGGTGTGCACGTGGTCGAATGCTCGCCGAAGGGCGTGACCCTGACCGCACCGCTCGCGCCCAACGTCAACCACCGGTCCACCGTCTTTGGCGGCAGCGCCTCGGCCCTGGTCATCCTGTCGGCCTGGTGCTGGCTGCATTTCGCCCTGCGCGAAGCCGGACTGAAATGCCAGGTCGTAATCCAGCGCAGCACGGTTGATTACCTCGTGCCGATCGACGGCGATTTTTCCGCCCACTGTGAAGCGCTGGCGGCGGCCCCTTGGGAAAAATTTCTCCGGACCCTCCGCCGCCACGGCAAGGCCCGCATTGAGTTGACCGCACGCCTGCACCTGCACGGCAAGGCCGTCTCGAAATTCCACGGCGACTACGTGGCGGTGATTTCAAAGTAGGGCGGGTCTGTGACCCGCCCTATGGGGGCGGCATCCGCGGTGGGGCGTCAGCGGGGCAGGTCGCAGACCTGCCCTACCTCAATCCCGCAGCCGGAGCGTGTGCCGCTGGTCCGGGGTGATGCTGAGATCGAGATGCAGTGCGTCCGGCGGAATCCAGGCCGCGATTTTCTCCGGCCACTCGATCGCGAGGCACCAGGGGGAAACGAGAAAGTCCTCCAGCAGGAGATCCTCGATCTCCTTCGCCGACTCCAGCCGGTACGCATCGAGGTGAACCAAAGTGCGCGTGCCGCGATGCAGGGTGAAGATGGTGAAGGTCGGACTCGTGACCGGCTCATGCACACCCAGTCCGCGGGCCAGGCCTTGCACGAAGGTGGTCTTCCCGGTGCCCAGGTCGCCATGCAGCGCCAGGGTGGTGTCGGGCGGCAGCACGGCGGCCAGTTCCGCGGCGAGGGCCTGCGTCGCCTTCGCGGACGCCGTCGTGATGCCGGCGCGCAGCCTAGCGCAGATGTTCGTAGCCATGATAGGAACCGGGATCGAGGGCCCCGGCCGGCATCGTGCGCGTGAAACGTCCGATGCAACTGAGGCGGGTGCGCGGAAAGGCCCGGCGCCAGGCCTGTTGCAGAGCGGCCAGATCAGCCCGGGCGGCCACGGCAAAAACGAGTTCATAATCCTCGCCGTCCGCCAGGGCTGCACCGACGCTTGCGCCGGCACGACAGGGCAGGGCGGAGGCGTTGAGGGCGGCCACGGTGCCGGTCGGAGTCAACGCCCGCAGGTCCTTCGCCAGGCCGTCACTCACATCCATCATGGCCCGAACCTCGGCGCGTCGCGCCAGCCAGGCACCTTCGGCCAGACGGGGTTTGAATTTATAGTGATGTCCGTGGGACAGGCTGCCGCCGAGACTGCCGGTGACGAAGATCCAGTCGCCCAGCCGGGCTCCGGCCCGGGTCAGCACCCGCGGACCGGTGGTGCTGCCGAGCAGCGTGAGGCTGGCCGCCAGAATGCCGTCCGCCTGGGCTACGTCGCCTCCGACCACCGGGACGCCGTACTGACGGGCGCAGGCGGCCAGGCCGCGGTAAAAACCCTCCAGCCAGCCCGTGCTGACCCGCGCGTCCAGGGTGAGGGCAAGCACCGCGGCCGTTGGCCGGCCGCCCATGGCCGCCAGGTCGCTCAGGTTGCGCTTGAGCAGTTTGGCGCCGACCGCGCGGGCCGGGACACGGTCATCGAAATGCCGGCCGTAGATGACCGGGTCCACCGTGATGAGCTGGGGACCGCGCGCCGGGGCGAGCACGGCGCAATCATCGCCGATCCCGAAGGGCGACTTGGGCGAGGCCCGGCCCAGCCAGCGCCGCAGCGCCGCGATGAGTTTCTCCTCTCCGAGGGCCGAGACGGATTCATGGAATCGTTTGGTGAACGGATGCATGTCAGGGACCGACTCCGGCCAAAATCAGGACGATGGTGTTCAGGTTGAAAAGGCCGTGGGCGATGATCGGCACGGCAATCCTGCCCGTGCGTTCATAGGCGAGCGAGAAAATCACGCCCAGGAGCGCCAGCGGGACGAAGCTGGCGAGATTGGTGTGCAGGGCGGCAAACAGGCAGGCGGGGAGCGTCAGCGCGAGCCAGCGCGGCAGGCGGAAACGGGCGTAGCGGAAAAATCCGCCACGGAAGACCAGTTCCTCCGTCACCGGAGCCATGAGGGTGGCGACGACGATCATCATCACGAGCAGCGGCACGGATTTGGCCTCGGCGAAAAGGGCGATGAGATCCTGCGGTTCCGCCGGCACACCGAGGGCGCTGAGCAGGGCCTGCCAGAGGAGGCTGGCCGCGGTGATCAGCGGCAGCGCGAGGGCGAAGGTTGCGAAGCTGGCGGGGAGGATACGGACCGGGGCGACGGCCGGGACCGGACCGGCGGCGTTTCTGCGGGTGAAAGTGAAGGCGATTACACCGAGCAACATGCCCGCATGGAAGGCGGCGCCGGTCAGCATGAGCGTGGCGGTATCGCCGCGGGCCGCCATTTTCAGCAGGGGCAGGGCCGCGAGTTGCGTGAGGAATCCTCCGCAGACCACCAGCCAGACAAAGAACAGGAAGTCGCTCGCCTTGAGTTCCCAGCTGGGCAACATCGCCGGCTGACGGCGCGCGGCCGGGCTCAAACCGTGCCGCCAGAGCAGGACGCAGCCGGCGAGGAGCAACAGCAGCTCCACGACGATGATCAGTTGGGCGTAGGTCTCGGGCATGGCCCATCAGTGCGGCGGAAAATCCCGGACTGCGCAATGCTCGTCGTGCTGGCGTTCGGAGAAGGCAGGGCGGTCGAATCACTCACGAGGTCTCTCGCGGAGCCGCGGAGTGCGCGGAAAGTTCGGTCAGAAAAACTTTCGATCCCTCCGTCCCCAAAACCGGCTTGGTCTCTCCGCGAACTCCGCGTCTCCGCGAGAGTGCTGTTGAACCCCTTAGGCTGTAATCTTCCCGCCGTCGTAGACCACCTTGCCGTCGACGATCGTTGTCTTCACCCGGCCGGTGAGGGTCTTGCCGTCCCACGGGGAATTGCGCGATTTGCTGAACCCGGCCTTGGCGTCGTAGGTCCATTTTTCCGCCGGATCGAAGAGGCACACGTCGGCCGCGGCGTCCGCCGCCAGGGTGCCGGCGGGCAGGCCGAGGATCGCCGCCGGGCAGCGGGTCATGAGGTCAATGATGCGGGGCAGTTTGAACCGGCTCTGGCGCACGAGCACGTCAAGGGTCACGGCCAGCGCGGTCTCAAGCCCGAGGATGCCGTTGGGCGCGAAGTCAAACTCGCGGTCCTTCTCGTAATCGGTGTGCGGCGCGTGGTCCGTGCTGATGCAGTCGAGGGTGCCGTCGCGGAGCCCGGCGATGATCGCCTGCCGGTCGGCCTCGGTGCGCAGCGGCGGGTTCATCTTGAAGTTAGTGTCGTAACCGGAGAGCGCGGCGTCCGTCAGGGCCAGGTGATGGGGCGTGGCCTCGCCGGTGACCCGGATGCCGCGGGTCTTGGCGCGGCGCAGCATCTCGACGGAGTACTGCGAAGAGACGTGCTGCATGTGGATGTGCGCGCCGGTGTAGCTGGAAAGGATGATGTTGCGGGAGACGATGAGATCCTCGGCGGCGTGGGGCCAGCCGCGCAGGCCGAGGCGGGTGGACATGATGCCCTCGTTCATCACGGCCCCCTGCGTCAGGGACTGGTCCTGGCAGTGGTCCATGATGGGCAGGCCGAACATCTTCGCGTATTCGCACGCGCGGCGCATGAGCTCGTTGCTCTGCACGCATTCGCCGTCGTCGGTGATGGCCACGACCCCGGCGCGCTTCAGCGAGCCGATGGGGGCGAGGGCCTGGCCCTTGAGGCCGACCGTGATGCAGCCGGTGGGGAGGATCTTGACGACGGCGTCGCGCTCCACGGCATCCTTGATGAACTGGATGGTGCCGGCGTTGTCGGCCACCGGCGAGGTGTTCGGCATGCAGACCACCGTCGTGAAGCCGCCGGCGGCGGCGCACTGCGAACCGGTGGCAATGGTCTCCTTGTGCGTCTGGCCGGGTTCGCGGAAATGGACATGGATATCAACCAGGCCCGGGCAGGCCACGAGTCCCCGGGCGTCTATTTTCTTCGCCCGCTTCTTGTCGGCGGCACTGAGGCTGGCCACGATCCGGCCATCCTTGATGAAGAGATCGCCGACCGCGTCGCGCTTGGCGGCGGGGTCGATGACGCGGGCTTGGGAGATCCAGAGGCTGGGCATGGTCGTGGGGTCAGGCGGTGGTGATCACGTGGTCGGGCTGGCCGCCGGCGCACAGGTAAAGTGCCGCCATGCGGACGGCGATGCCGTTGGTGACCTGCTGCAGGATCACGCTGCGGGGTCCGTCCGCGAGTTCGCTGTCGATCTCGACGCCGCGGTTGATCGGGCCGGGGTGCATGATGATGGCTTTCGGATTGAGCCACGAGGCGCGGGTCTGGTTGAGGCCGAACATGCTCGTGTACTCGCCGAGCGAGGGAAAGTGGCTGCTGGCCTGGCGCTCGTGCTGGATGCGGAGGAGCATGACGACCTCGGCGTCGGCGAGGGCGGACTTCAGGTCGTGCGAGACCTGCACGCCGAGGTCGGTGAACCAGTCGGGCACCAGCGTGGAGGGACCCACGAGGGTGACGGCCGCGCCCATCTTGGTGAGCGCGTGGATGTTGGAGCGCGCCACGCGGCTGAAGAGGATGTCGCCGAGGATCACGACCTTGCGGCCC
>JBIJDP010000107.1:0-6822 GCA_044344065.1 Opitutaceae bacterium | reverse complement strand
TCAACGGGGCGATTGCGAACCGGCTGATTGCCGCCGTGCGCGCCGGCAATCTTCCCGAGGCGGAGCGGCTGCAGGCCCGGATGAACGATCTGATGCTGCGCGTCTATGGCGGTGCGAAGATCGAATGCTGGCTGACCGGCCTGAAGGAACTGCTCGTGCAGATGGGTATTTTTTCGACGAATGTGAACACACTCGACTACCCGTTGACGGACACCTGCCGGGCGCAGATCCGCGCGGCGGTGGACGGATCGGATGGTTTGGGTTATCGTGAAGACCTTTTCGGCGCATAACCATGATCCCGCCCACAGCCAGCGACCTTCCGTACGTTGACACCAAACCGCAGGGTTCGGCGGATTTCTATTACGCCACCAATGCGACCTTCCGTTTCCTGCTGAACCGGCTCGGCCGCGCGGGCTGGGTCAGCTACCTGGAGGAACTCGGCCGCGGCTACTTCTCGCCCGTCAACGACCGCTGGCGCACCGGCGGCCTGCCCGCGGTGGCACGGTACTGGCGGGCGTTCTTTGCCGCCGAACCGGGGGCGAGGGTGGACGTGCAGGAGTTGCCGGACCGCGTCGAAATCCACGTGCACGAGTGCCCGGCGATCAGGCACCTCAAGGCCGGCGGCCGTGAGATCGTGCAGGAATACTGCCAGCACTGTTATATCCTCGGCACGGCCCGCGCGGAAGCGTCCGGCCTCACCATGCGGCTGCAGGGCGGCAACGGCGCCTGCCGGCACACCTACGCCCCGGCGGCGGCGGCATTGCCCCAGCAGGATATGTCGGCCATCAAGGAGGCACGGTCATGATCGGCTGCTACGATTTCTGCGCCCACTACGAGTGGACCTTCGGCTGGCTGGAACGCGTCGGCGGCCATGCGCTGGTGCGCGAGTACTGGAACGAGGCGATCAACCATGACAGCCAGCGGCATGCGCGCGACCTCATCCGCAACGAAGGCATTCCCGGCATGCTCAAGTACTGGGGCCACACGCTGCTGGAGGAGTCGCCGGACCTCGGGTTCAACATCTCGCATCGCGAGGACGTGTTCCGCATCGACTTTCACGACTGTCCCTCGCGCGGTTTCCTCCTCCGGAACGGGCTCAAGAACTACGGCGACTACTGCGACCACTGCATGGGCTGGACCGGTCCGATGCTGCAGGAGGCCGGCTACGTGATCGACCACGAGCACAACCACCGCGGCCAATGCTGGTGGGAGATGCGTCCGGCCTCGGCTCAGGGCGGCCACGCCGCGCCCGGGTCGGTCGCCGGCGCCAAGGACGTGCGCCTGCGCCCGGACTGGCCGAAAGACCCCGCCGCGCTGGACCGCTACTGCAAGGCGAACGACCCGGATGCCAAGATTAAGGACGTGCCGAAGGCATGAGACTCCAAGTTTGCTTCGCTCTTGCGCTGGGATTGATCAGTCCGGCGCCGCGGGCGGCGGATGCAGCCTCCGCCAGGGCCAGGTTGGACGCGGCGGTGGCCGTTATGCAGTCACCCGCGGTTTCGGAACAGGACTCCCGGCGGGTCCGGGCGGACCTGGAAGCACTGGCAACCGAGTCACCCGCGACGGAAGCAGGCATCGCGGCCCGCTACCTGCTGGGGCGACTGCGGCAGATTGAGGAGGGCAGCGGGGAGCCGCCTGAATTCAAGGCCCTGCTCAGCGAACATCCTCAGCATCCGCTGGCGCAACTGGCGGCGGTGAAGGTGATCCTGCGGCGGCTTTATGCCGACGGACCGGAAACGCCCGAGGAGCGGCTGGAGGCGGCGGAACAAGTGGGCCGCGGCGTGACGCTGCCGGCGCTACGCTGCGACTTTCATCTGGCGATGGGTGACGCGTACATTTTCTACGGCGACCGGCAGCAACCGGCCCTGCGCCACCTGCGGGCGGCCGAGGCCCTCGGGATTCCCAGCGCCGTCGCGCGGGCCAATGTGCTGGTGCAGATCGGGGAACTGGCCCGGCTGACCGGTGATGGGGTGGTGGCGGCATGGAGCTACCGGAAGTTCCTCGCCGAATTTCCGCGCGACCTCCGGCAGCAGATCGTGCGGGACCGCCTGGCGGAAATCGGGGGACCCGCACCATGAAAGTCCCGAGGCAAGCTTGGTCCCGGCGCGAATGAACCGTCGTCTCAAGTCCGGCCTGCTTTGGGCGCTATTGGCCGTGGTCTTCGGCCTGTGCACCTGGCACGTGGCGGGGGTGAGTTTCCGCAAGGGCGCATCAGTCGACCAAAGACGTGTGGTGCGGGTCGGCCATTTCATGCTGCACAGCGGCATCCGCGATGCGCTGCAGGCGGTGATCGACGAGTACGAGCGGCGCCATCCGGAGGTGCACATCGTGCAGGTGCCGGTGCCGGACCGGGCGTATCCCCAGTTTTTGCGCACGCAGCTCGTGGCCGGGACCGCGCCTGACATCCTGCAGATCGGTGCGCATTTCACCGGGATGGACGAGTTGAGGGCGCGCTACTTCGAGCCCATCTCGGCAATCGTGGAGGAACCCAATCCCTACAATGCCGGCACGCCGCTCGCGGGTCGACGCTGGCGCGACACCTTCCTTGACGGCTTGGAAAACGGCGAGGCCTACAGCGCCGTGCTGCGGCATTACTACGGCATTCCCCTCGCGGTGGGCGGCGTGCGCATCCTGTACAACGCCCCGCTGCTGCGGAAGGTCACCGGCGGCATGGAACTGCCGAAGACCTACGCCCAGTTGGTCGCCCTCTGCCGCCAGATCGAGGATTACGCGCAAGGGCGGGAACACCCCGTGGTGCCTTTCGCGGGCTCGCGGCTTTCGGCCCTGTTCCTGATGAGCCCGCTGTTCAGTATCGTGAACCAGCGGCTCTATTACGATCTCGCGACGGATCACACGCTGAAGCTCGCCGAATGGGATTACGGGGTGACCTACCTGCAGGGGAGGTGGGATTTCGACCGGCCCTCGATCCGGCTCGGGTATGCCCTCGCGCGGGAGATGGCGCGCTACCAGAAACCCGGTTTCTACCAGTTGAACACCAGTGACGCCACGCTGCAGTTCCTGCAGGGGCAGTCGGTGATGCTGGTATCGCACGTGCTCGACGTGACCAATCTGAAGGCGCAGACCGACTTCGAGATCGCCGCCGCGCCGATCCCGGCGCTGACCCGGGAGGATCCGGTTTATGGGGCGGGCGTGCTGGGTCCGGTCACCGAAATCGACACCAAGGCCGCCGCCAATCTCGGGCTCGTGCGCGGGGCGCCGCAGCGCGAGGCGGCCGTGGATTTCCTGCGTTTCCTCGGCAGCCAGCCCGGCATGCAGATATTCTCCGCGCGCAGCAACTGGCTGCCATCGGTGGAAGGCGTGGCGGTGCCGGCCTGGATGGAGCCGCTGCGGCCGCAGCAGTCGGGGTATGCGGGCCGGTTCTTTGCCGAGTTTGCCGGCAAGGGCGACGCGCGCTTCGTCGTCGGCAACCAGTATCACCTCCTTTTTGGCCAGGGCGGCGGCGTGGATGCCCTGCTCGAGGTCATCAAGGAAAGCTACGGCCCGGCGATCCGCACCGACCTGCAGAAGGACATCCGCGAATCAAATCTCAACCTGCGCCGGCAGGAACTGGCCGTGCTCGGCGCCTTCCTTGCCACCGATGCCACCCGGCTGAACGCCGGGAAGGCGGAGGCCGACGGTTTCTGGCGGGACGTGAGCAGCCAGAATGGCTATGAAGCCCGCATGCTGCGGACCCAGCGCATACTTTCCCAAACCAGCAACTCCCCATGAACGCGACCCGACCCAATCCCCTGCTCAAGGGACCGATCTTCAACCAGGACAGCACGGAATTTTATTTCGTGCGGACTGCCGACCAGATGAGCGGTGAGACCGTCGATGCCTACATTGACGATCTCGCCCGCTTTGGCGTGGGCACCTTTTTCTCCAACGTGAACGCCATGCGGGCCAATTACGGCAGCAAGGTGTGGGAGACGGACTGGCATGGCTACGACCCGGCAGGCCCGGACGACCAGCCCGTGCTCCGCTACCTCGCCCCGGCGTCCGTGGCGCCCACGCGCCGCCGCCTTGATGCAGCCAAGCGCCTGGCCGATCTCGGGATCAACTTCCACCAACGGGCGCTGGCGCGCTGCCGCCGGCACGGCATCGGCGCCTGGGTGACCGTGCGCATGAACGATGTGCACGACTGCATGACCGAGGACACGCCGCTGCTGAGTTCATTTTTCAAGGCCCAGCGGGCGGCGCGGCAATTGCGGGCGCCCCAGCGCGATGCCTGGTGGGCGGACCGCGGGCTGGACTGGGAGCGGGCCGATGTGCAGGAGCACTATTTCAAGCTCGTGTGCGAGCAGCTCGAGACCCTCGACCCCGACGGGCTGGAGCTGGACTGGATGCGCTTTGTTTACCATTTCCGACCCGGACGGGAGTTGGCGGGCGGCCGGGCCATCACGGCGTGGATGCGCCGGGTGCGCGCCGAATGCGACAAGGCGGAGAAGCGTCTCGGCCATGGGATCCGACTGGCCGTGCGCGTGCCGGCCCAGCCGGAAACGGCCCGCCGCAGCGGCATGGACGGCGTGGCATGGGCGCGGGAGGGCTTGGTGGACCTCGTGGTGCCGACGCCCTTCTGGGCCACCAGCGATTTCGACATGCCCATCGTGGAATGGCGGCGGCTCCTCGAAGGGACCGGCGCGCAGCTGGCGGGCGGTCTGGAGATCCGCTATCAACCGATGCCCAACGGTCCGGCGACGATGATGACCGCCGAGCTGACCGCCGGACTGGCCCTGACGGTGCTGCATGGCGGGGCAGACCAGGTATATTTGTTTAACTATTTTCCGAGCGGCCACAGCGTGATCAAGGACTGGGGGCGCGATCGTTATGCCCAGGTGATCCGCGCGATGCGCAGTGCCAAGGAGCTGGCCGCGTTGCCGCGCCGGCACGCGGTCACGTTTCATGACATACGCTCCCCCGGCGAGCCGGCGAACAATGCGCTGCCCGCCACCGATACCGGGATGGACTTCCAATGGCCGCCGGGTTGCGCGATCCGCGTGCAGACCGGGCCAAAGCCGGATAATGGACGCAAGGTGGAGCTGCACCTTGAGTTCGATCCGGCCTCCGTCGCGCTGGAGAAGCTGAAGATTTATGTGAACAGCGTGCTGTGCGCGCCCAAGCCCGGTTCGGTTGCCCCGGTCATGGTCTATGATGTGCCGGCGGAGATCATGGCGGATGAAGCCCAGGTGGTGGAAGTCGTGGGCGGCAAGGCCCGGGAATTCTCCATCGTCCGCGTGGAAGTGGATATTGCGGCAGGGTGAGCGCTGGCAGGTGGGTCCATGAGTGGACTCACGCGGAGACGCGGAGTGATTGAAGGTATACCCACGCGGCCTCTGCGACTCTGCGTGAGCCTGCTTGGGGGGATCAGGCGGGACTACAAGGTCGGCCCTAGCATCCACGGGGCGAACTCATCATCGCCGAGGCCGGCGTGTTCGCTCTTGGTCTTCTCTCCGCTGGCGACGCGCACGATCTCCGCGAAGATGCGCTGCCCGACCTGCTCGACGGTTTCGGTGCCGTCGAGGATGGTGCCAGCGTTGAGGTCGATGTCGTCCGCCATGCGGGCGGCGAGTAAGGAGTTCGAGGCGACTTTGATGCAAGGCGAGGGCTTGCACCCGTAAACGCTGCCACGGCCCGTGGTGAAGACGCCGATGTTGCAGCCGCCGGCGACTAGGCCGGTCATGCTCACCGGGTCGAAGCCGGGCGTGTCCATGAAGCACAACCCCGGGGAGGAAATCTTCTCGGCGTAGGCATAGACCGCCGCGAGCGGGGCCTGGCCGGCCTTCGCGACGGCGCCGAGGCTTTTCTCGTAGATGGTGGTGAGGCCGCCGGTTTTGTTGCCGGGGGATGGATTGTTGTCGATGCCCGCGCCGTGGCGGCGGACATGGTCTTCCCACCAATGCACGAAGCCCACCAACTTTTCGCCGACCTCTCGTGAGACGGCGCGGCGGGTGAGGAGGTGCTCGGCCCCGTAGATTTCGGTGGTCTCGGCCAGGACGCTGCTGCCGCCGCGGCGCACCAGCTCGTCGGACGCGACGCCGAGGGCGGGGTTGGCGGTGATGCCGCTGTTGCCGTCGGAGCCGCCGCAATTCAGGGCGAGGCGGAGCTTGCTCACGGGCTGGGACGTGCGGCGACAGGCGTTGACCGCGGGGAGGAGCCGCTGCACGGCCGCGATGCCGGCCTCGACGGTTTTGCGGACACCGCCGACCTGCTGAATGGTGAGCACGCTAGGAGCGGAGCCGCCGGGACCGCCTGAGGTCAGGTGGTGATTTTCAACGAGGGACTGGACCTGGCTCACTTCGCAGCCGAGTCCGATGATGACGTAGCCGCCGATATTGGGATGGCGGGCGATGCCGGCCAGGGTGCGCTGCAGGACGCGCGTCGGTTCATCGGCCGACATGCCACAACCGCTCTTGTGGGTGAAGGCGATCACGCCATCCACGTGGGGGAATTCGCGCTGAAAGGCGTCCCCGCGGAAATGCTCGGCAACATAGCGCGAGACCGCGGCGGAACAGTTCACGCTGGAAATGACAGCGATGTAGTTGCGCGTGCCAACCTCACCATCGGCACGAGCATACCCCATGAAGGTCAGCGGCGGCTCGTCCTTGATCGCGGGCAGGGGCCGGGAGTCGGCGCACCAGGCGTAGTCACGGACGAAATCCCGCATGCCGAGGTTGTGCGTGTGGACGTGCGCACCGGCGGGGATGTCGGCCAGGGCGAAGCCGATGGTCTGGCCGTATTTCTTCACCGCCTGTCCGGCGAGAATCGCGCGCAGGGCGACCTTGTGTCCGGGCGTGATGTCGGCCTGCACGCTGAACGCACCGA
>JBIJDP010000329.1:0-4118 GCA_044344065.1 Opitutaceae bacterium | reverse complement strand
GCGGGCTCACCCTGTACTACTACATGAACGGCGGCGTCCCGCCCGAGTTTTACGCGACGAAGTTCAACCACGACGGCTGGAAGCTGGTGATGGGGCACGGCTGGCACATGGACCGCAAGGTGCGCGAACTCTCGGCCCTCATGGACCGGTACGATCCGAAGAAGCGGATCGCGCTTATCGTCGACGAGTGGGGATCCTGGTACACGACCGAGCCCGGCAGCCGTCCCAATGAGCTCTATCAACAGCAGACCGTGCGCGACGCCGTCCTCGCCGCGCTGACCCTGAACGTGTTCATCAACCACGCCGGGCGCGTCCGCATGGCCAACATCGCCCAGATGGTCAACGTGCTGCAGGCGATGATCCTGACCTTCGGGAAGGACCTGGTCCTTACGCCGACCTGGCACGTCTTCAAACTCTATGCGCCGCATCAGGATGCTACGCGCCTGGAGGTAAAGTCGGATGCCCCCGATTATTTGTACCAGGAGTACCCCTATCCGTCCGTGTCCGCCGCCGCCTCGCTAGCCGGCGACCGATCAGTCAGCGTCAGCCTGACAAATACGGATCCCGCGGAACCGGTGTCGGTTGTGCTCAACCTCGACGGCCTGCACCCGCTGGCCCGCCCCGCCGGCGAAATCATCACCGCCCCGGTCCTCACGGCGTGCAACACCCCGGCGGCCCCCAATGAGGTGTCGTCCCGGGCGTGGGCGAATTTCACCTGGTCGGGCCAAACCTTGCGGACCGAGCTCCCTCCCGCGGCAGTCGCGACGCTGACGTTTGCAAGTAGGGCAGGTCTCTGACCTGCCCATTAACGCTTCCACCGCGTGCGGCTCACCGAGGACGGTTCGCCCTACAGCTAGAACCCTCCGGCCGCGCCAGACCGCAATAAGCGCTTGTTCCGCAGGGGAAATTCCGTGAAGCATCTCGCCTGCGGAATCCTCGCCGCAGCCCCACCACACCGCCATGCCTCGCTTAACCAGCAAGACCGATTCACTTGATTACAGTCTCGTCGGCGTCAACGCGCGCCGCGCCGTCGAAATGGGCCTGGCCGAAGCCGACTGGTACCAGTGTCCCGTCCCGCGCGAGACCATGCGCAAGCTCCTCGAGCGCCGCAACGGCCCCGCCATCCGCGACACGATCCTGTGGTTCGCCCTCCTCTTCGGTTCGGGCTACGCGACCTACCTGCTCTGGCCCTCGTGGTGGGCCGCCCTGCCCTACGCGTTGTACGCGGTGATCTACGGCACGACCTCGGACTCCCGCTGGCACGAGTCCGAGCACGGCACGCCGTTCCGCACCGACTGGATGAACAACGCGCTCTACGAGCTCGCGTCGTTCATGATCATGCGGGAGTCCACCCTCTGGCGCTGGAGCCACACGCGCCACCACAGCGACACGATCATCGTCGGCCGCGACCCGGAGATTGCCGTGCCGCGCCCGCCCAACGTCCGCGCCCTGATTCTCTCCTTCTTCTCGATCGGCGTCTATCCGGTGTATTTCAAAAAGATCCTCAACCACTCGGTCGGGCGCATGTTGCCGGATGAGAAGATGTACATTCCCGAAAGCGAATTCCCCAAGATCTACTTCCGCGCCCGCATCTATGTCGCCATTTACGCCGCCGTCATCGCGCTGGCGGTTTACACGCGCAGCTTCCTGCCGCTGTTCTTCATCGGCCTGCCCGGCATCTTCGGCTCGTGGCTGGCGGTGATCTACGGGTACACCCAGCACGCCGGCCTCGCCGAAAACGTGCTCGACCACCGGCTGAACTGTCGGACGGTCTACATGAACTTCATCCACCGGTACCTCTACTGGAACATGAACTACCACGTGGAGCACCACATGTTCCCGCTGGTGCCCTACCACAACCTGCCGAAACTCCACGCCCTCGTGAAGGACGACATGCCCGAGCCGTATCCGAGCATCTATGCGGCGTGGAAGGAAATCGTGCCCAACGTGCTCCGCCAGGTGAAGGACCCCGCGCATTACGTCAAACGCCAGCTCCCCGCCCCCAAGCCGCGCCACACCCCGGCCGCCGCCGGCGCCGACGCCGCGCCCGATGCCAACGGCTGGATTGAAATCTGCGCCGCCGCCGATCTCGGCCGCGAGGATGTGCTGCGGTTCGACCACGGCAGGAAAACCTTCGCCCTCATTCGCGACGGCAGCGGCCGGCTCTTCGCCACCGACGGCATCTGCACCCACGGCAACACGCACCTCTCGGGTGGACTGGTAAAGGACAACATCATCGAGTGCCCCAAGCACAACGGCCGCTTCCATCTTGCGGACGGCTCCCCCGCCCGCTCCCCGGTCTGCCGCGGACTCGCCACCTACCCCATCGAGGAACGCAACGGCCGGATCCACCTCAATGTCACCCGCCCCGGCGGCGCCGGCGCCCGGCCCGAGCGCACCTACCGCCTCAGGGTCGTCAGCAACCGCAATGTCGCGACCTTCATCAAGGAACTGGTCCTCGAACCGGCCGATGCCGCCGAGCGGGTCGAGTTCACGCCCGGCGACTACCTGCAGATCGACATCCCCGCGTACGAAAACATCCGTTTCCGCGAATTCGACATCCCCGTGCCCTACGCGGACGTCTGGGAGCGCCAGCATGTGTTCGACCTTGTCGCCTGCAATCCGCAGGCCGGGCGCCGCAACAATTACTCCCTCGCCAGCAACCGGCAGACCGAGCGCACCCTGCGATTCAACGTGCGCATCGCCACCCCGCCGCCCGGACAGGACTGCCCGCCGGGCGTGGGTTCGGCGTACATGTTCAACCTCAAGCCCGGTGACACGGTCACGGCCATCGGCGCCTTCGGCGATTTCCACCTCAAGCCGACGCAGAAGGAAATGGTTTACATCGGCGGCGGCGCCGGCATGGCCCCGCTCCGCGCCCACCTCGCGCACCTCTTCGAGACCGAGCACACCGCCCGCAAGGTGAGCTACTGGTACGGCGCGCGCTCGCGGCAGGAACTGTTCTACGAAGAGTATTTCCGGGACCTGGCCACGCGGAATGGGAATTTCACCTTCCGCACCGCCCTGTCCGCCCCGCTGCCCGAGGACAACTGGTCCGGCCCCACCGGCCTGATCCATGAGGTCGTGCTGGAACAGTACCTGGCTTCCCATCCGAATCCATTGGCAGTCGAATACTACCTTTGCGGCCCGCCCATGATGATCAAGGCCTGCACCAAGATGCTCGCCGGCTTGGGCGTCAGCGCGCAGCAGATCGCGTACGACGAGTTTTGAGGGGTGCAGTTTATCGGAGGGAAAATGGTCTCACGCGGAGGCGCGGAGGGCGCGGAGGCATTGACCGAGTATGACACTGAGTAGGCGGATGCGACGTGAAGGGATGTCCACAAGAGGCGCAAAAGGCACAAAACAATACCTCTGAATTCTGGGCATTTTGTGCCTTCTGTGGCCATCCCTCCATGCTTCATCCGCCTGATCCGTGAAATCCGTGGTTATTCTCCGCGACCTCCGCGCGTCCGCGTGAGACCTCAGAACTCGCCCAACACCCGCCGCCACAAATCGGCTTCTCCCGGCAAACCATATTCGCTCAGGCGCTGATGGATCTCAGTCAACGTCGGCTCCGCTACCTTGTGCCGCGGATCACCCGGCCACTCTGGCCGCACCTTTCGCGCCAGCGCCCAGCTGGCCCATGCGCGCCAGCGGCGCTGATCCTTGCGAGGCTCGTTCATGCGGTCGGCATAATGCTGGAAATGCACGCGCGGGTTGCCGATGAACACGCCCTCGGGGCACTGCCCGATGCACCACGCCATCGCCGCATAGGGCAGCGGCCATTCGCGCAGCACCGCCTCGTCGCCGCGGAGATCGGCACCCAGGGCCCGGTCGAGGCAGAGCAACGCCCGCGCCGCGAGGCCGCGGTGCCAGAGCGCCTGGCCGTACTCGAGGCAGGCGAAATAGAACTCCGCTCCGCGCTCGTCATCGCGGAATCGATGCAGCGCCCGCCAGTCCAGCCCCGCCCGGAGAGCGGGCAGGTGCGGACAGGGCGGCAGGGGACCAGGCATGACCGGGGTTGGTGCCGGTCAATCCCGTCCGCGTCAACCCACCGTGCATTCAGCATCAATTCCATTGCTTGAACCTCAAGGCTGGGACGGCGTGCGCAAACGACC
>JBIJDP010000105.1:0-6883 GCA_044344065.1 Opitutaceae bacterium | reverse complement strand
TGAGCACCACGGTGAGCGAGCCCTTCAGCTTGGGGTGGATGAGAAAGCCATTCGTATCGTGCAACAACGCCAGGTCGCCAGTGAGCAGCACGGCCGGGACATTGCCATGCGCCACGCCCAGCGCGCTTGACAGGGTCCCGTCAATGCCGTTCGCCCCGCGGTTGAAAAACAGTTTCCGGCCGCGATCGTCCGCGGGCCACAGGTATTCGACATCCCGCACCGGCATGCTGCTGGCGATAAACAGCGGGGTGCGGTCCGGCAGCGACCGCGCCAGGGTGAGCGTTACGTCCCCTTCGAAAATCGACGTGGCCGGCTTCCGGTCATTGCGCAGGATCTCCGACGCTGCGTGGTCGGCGTGCTGCCAGAGTACCCGATAGCCGGTGTCGCCGGTGCCGGACCCTTCGATGACGAGGGCCTCCACCGTGGTGTGGAGGTGACGCGTCCGGCCGTGCAAGGCGTCACGATTGCCGCTGCGCGGACTGACGAGGAAGACATCCGCGTCACCCGACTCCAGCCATTGCCTGACCACCTTGCTTGTGGGCCAGTTGCCCAGGCAAAGCACCGTGCGGGGCATGAGTTCGCGCGCCAGGGGGCGGTTGCGGAGGAGCGCATCATAGGCCGTGATGACCGCCGCGCCTCTCGGCTGGTGGTGGCGCAGCACCGACAGGGCATCCGCGAGCACCGGCCAGCCGGTCCGCGCCGCAATCAGCGCCACCTTGGCGGCATAATCGGCCGGATTCGCGCAGGTGTCCTCGCCCGCGATGATCAACCCTCTTCCCGTCATCGGCGGTGACCACGCCAACGGCGCCGACGGAGGACGTGAAACCGGAGAGAGATGCGCGCAGAAATTCTCATCCAGCACCGACTGCAGTCCCTTGGCGGATTCATTCTCCACCGGCGGCAGCGGATCACGGAAGGGCACGTTCAGGTGCACGGGACCCGGCTCCGGCCTCAAGGTCTGTGCACACGCCTGGGCCACGGTTTGCCGCAGGTAGGCCAGCATTTTCGCCGTAGGCTCGGGCACGGCGAGTTCATGGAAATAATTCACATGACGACCATACAGCTTTTGCTGGTCGATTGCCTGGCCGGCCGCGCAGTCGCGCAATTCCGGCGGACGGTCCGCCGTGATGACCAGCAGCGGGACTCCGCTCTCATGCGCCTCGATAACCGCCGGAAGGTAATTCGCGGCCGCCGTGCCCGAAGTGCAAAGCAGGGCGACAGGCCGCCCGCTTTGACGTGCGAGCCCAAGGGCGAAGAAGGAGGCCGAGCGTTCATCCAGCACCGGGATGGCCTCGATTTCCGCATGGCGGGCAAAGGCGATGGTGAGCGGCGTGGACCGAGAACCCGGTGAAATGACCGCCTGTCGCACGCCGCAACGCACCAGGGTCTCGGCGAACACACTGCCCCAAAGGGTGTTCGTGTTGCGAAAATCGAGGGTAGTCTGGCTCATGGTTTCAGCAAAGCGTCCAGCATGGCCTTAAACTTCAGCTCGGTTTCCGCAAACTCCTTCTCCGGCGTCGAACCCGCCACGATGCCGGCCCCGGCGTAAACCCGGGCCCCGGCCCCGGCCACCAGCGCCGAACGCAAGCCAACGAAAAACTCACCGCCATCCCGGGCATTCATCCAGCCGATGGCTCCCGCATAGAGCCCGCGCGGAAACCCCTCGAGTTCCCGGATCCGGGCCACGGCTTCCCTTTGCGGAGTCCCGCCCACCGCCGGCGTGGGATGCAGGGCGGCCAGGGCATCCAGCAGCCGAACCCTGTCACCCAGCTCCGCACTGATCGGGGTGTGCAGATGCTGGACGTTGGCCAGGCGGCGCAACCCGGGGGCTGGTGCAAATCGAGGCGTCAGCCCAAGGGCGGTCAGGCGGCCGGCGATGGCCGCGACCACGAGCTGTTGTTCGCGCAGGTCCTTTTCGCTGTGCAACAGTGCGGCGGACAGGGCCGCATCCTCGCTCGCACCCGCACCACGGCGGATGGAGCCGGCGAGTGCCTCGGTCTCGAGCAGACCCTTGCTCACGCGGACCAGCCGCTCCGGACTTGCGCCGATGAAACTGCGGCCTTCGCCGTTCGCCATCGAGAACGCATAGCAATCCGGAAACCGCTCGCGCAGTCCGTTGAGCATGCGCAGCGGATGCAGCGCCCCGCCGGCGCTCACATCCAGCGCGCGGGCCAATACGATTTTCTCAAATTCACCGGCCGCGATATACTCCAGGGCCCGATTCACGGCCTGCCGGTAATTGCCCGATTCCTGCAGGGAATTGCGTCCGACCGCTTCGGCCGGGCCATTGCCGGCGGATTCGCGGTAGGTGAAGCCGCGGAATTTCGCGTGCGCCCGCCAGACGCGCTGGGCCAAGGCCGTGAGATCGGCGTCGGGCGCAACCGGCAGGTTGGCCACGGCGGTCGTGACGGCCCCCGCCCGCGCCACCTGCCAGCGCGGGACAAAGACCCGGGCGGAGGGGAACGGCTCGCCGGGCTCGACCTCGTCGTGGAAGGCAAAACCGGCAAAGAAATGCGGGCCGCCGAACGGCGCCGTCACATCGCCCACCGCGATCGTGTTGGCAAGGGTTTCATCCACCCAGCGTTGCACGGCGGCAAAGCGGCCCGGTCCGCCGGTGGTGAACATCGCGGCGGTCTCGGCACCGGCGATGGCGGTCGCGATATCGGGTCGCTCGGCATAGAAATGCGGCTCATCCGGCTCGAAGATGGACTCGAGCACTGCAAGCGGATCAAGCGCCTCGACTGCCAATGAAATGCTCACGAGCTGGGGCCGTCCGCGCGCCACCGCGATGTCGCGACATTGGGACAGAAACGCGTGCAGCGCCTCGGGCGTGGCATTGGCCGCGGGATCGAGGGGCAGGATCGTCATGGCGCGAGGTGGATGCTCAGATACTCCTGCGCGTCAATGCCGACCGGCGCCGGGACGCGACAGCCCACTTTGACCACCCGAGATTGCCGAATGCGGTGTTATCTCCCCAAGCCGTACCGCTGCGGCCAACGCGTAGGCCGGGAGCGTGCTCCCGCTCTGAAAGCACCAGCAAGCTGGCGACCTACCGGAGACACTTTTCGTTTTCGCAACCATCGAGGTAGTTTGGAGCCGACTGCATCGTCCCGGCTAGGCCTTCGCCGGGGGCGCCGGCCGGGGGAACAGCACGAGCGCCTCGGCGACCTTGTTGCCCGTGAGCCGGTTGCCCCAGATGAGTTCTTCCTGCCAGACTGCGCCGGGTTTATGGCCGATCACCTCGTTGATGCGGTCGGACGCTCCCGGCATGACGGCGCGAAGCAGGGCGTTGCCCAGGCGGAGGGCCTCGGCCATCGTGGCCAGGGAGGTGCGCAGGAGCGCCTGGTCCTTCGCCTCGGCCGACTTGCCGAGTTTCCAGGGGGCGCGCTTCTCGATGTAGGCGTTGGTCGCGGTGACGAACTGGAGGGTGCGTTCCAGCGCAGTGTGAAACTGGAATCCCTCGCAAAGCGGAATCACTTCATCGCGGGTGGCGGTCCACAGGCCGTGCAGGTCATGCTCGGGCTCCTCGGTCACCTCGGCGGCCGGCAGAATCCCGCCGGCAAACCGGTTGGTCATGTTGAGCGTGCGGTTGACGAGGTTGCCGAGATTGTTCGCGAGCTCGCTGTTGTAGCGGACGAGGAACTGCTCGCGGGTGAACTCGCTGTCCTGGCCGACATTCATCTCGCGGATGAGGAAGTAGCGGAACGCATCGGCGCCGAACTCGGCGACGAGGTCCAGCGGACTCAGGGCGTTGCCCGTGCTCTTCGACATCTTGGCGCCGCTCTGCAGCCACCAGCCGTGGGCGATGATGCCCCCGGGCAAGGGCAGTCCGGCCGCCTGCAGCATGATGGGCCAGTAAACGGCATGCGGCGGCACGAGGATATCCTTGCCGATCACGTGGTAGTTGGCGGGCCAGCGGCCGGGCTGGTCGGCCACGGCCGAGTAATAATTCAGCAGGGCATCAAACCAGACGTAGGTGACGTAGCCCGCGTCAAACGGCAGCGGGATGCCCCACTCCAGCCGCTCGCGCGGACGCGAGATGCAGAGGTCGTTGAGCGGCTCCTTGAGGAACTCCATCACCTGCTTCTGGCGGAACGCGGGAAAGACGAAATGCGGATGCTTGCCCAGATACTCCACGAGCCATTCCTGGTACTGGCGCAGCTTGAAGAAGTAGTTCGACTCCGTGATTTCGGTGACCTCGCCAAAAATCTCCGGCCACGAGCCGTCGGGATTGCGATCCTTGTTCTGGAGGAACTGCTCCTGGCGCGTGCTGTAGAAGCCCTGGTACTCGGCCTTGTAGATTTCGCCCTTGTCGAAGAGCTGCTGGAGCACCTGCGCCACCACCCGCTTGTGCCGGGGCTCGGTGGTGCGGATGAAGTCGTCATTCGAGATGTTGAGCCTGGGCAGCAGCGCGCGGAACTCCGCGCTCACTTCGTCGGCAAACTGCTGGGGCGAAACACCCTTCAGTTTGGCGCTCTGCTGGACCTTCTGGCCGTGCTCGTCCACCCCGGTGAGGAAATGCACCTGGTCACCCATCAGGCGGCGAAAGCGGGCAATGACGTCCGTCAGCACTTTTTCATAGGCGTGGCCCAAGTGCGGCGAACCGTTCACGTAATCGATCGCGGTGGTGATGTAGAACGAGCTCATGTGGTGGGTCGGACAAAGAAAGGGTCCCATGGCCAAATGTCGAAAGTTTTGCTAAATCCGATGTAGCCGTTGAAACGGTTTGCCTGTGCCCCCGATAGAAAGCACCCTGCGGTCATCCGCTTGCGCATGTCCAGTTTTGCCCGCCTTCTTATCCTGTCCGCCCTGCTGCTCGGTCTTTTTGTGGCCGCGGTGCTGGCGGCGCAGGGCTGGCTGCACCGGCAGGACGAGAAGCTCCGGGGCGAGGCGATCGCCGGCCGCCGCGTCCAGTTGCTGAAGGCGGCCGAATTAATCCCGGCCGGCCAGCCGCCGTGGAACCGCGGCCGGCTCGATCTGCTCGGCGACCTGATCGAAGCCGAGATCGCCCTTCTGCCCTCCATGCAGGAATTCGTGGCGGCGCCGGCCGGCCGGCTGGCGTTCGTCGAATTGCTGCCCGGAGGCCCCGGTCATCCGCCGGTGCGGGCTGAGGTGGTCTTTGCCACACCGCCCCTGATGCGGCTCCAGCTGATGCATATGCGGACTTGGTCCATGCTGCTGGTTTTCACCCTGGGCATCGTGCTGTTGTTCATCAGCTTCAGCATGCTCTGGCAGCGATCCGCCGAAGGCGGCACGGAGACCCGCACGCCCTGGCGGCAGAGCCGCGGCGAGATGGGCAGCCTCGAGCAACTCGCCAAGGTTTCCGTCGCCCAGAGTTCCGCCCTGGCCGAGGCGCGCGACATCCAGCTGCGCACGGAGCAGGATCTCCTGCTGAACCAGCGTTTGCTCATGCAGTCCCTGGAGGAAAAGATCCGCCTGGGCCGCGACCTGCACGACGGGCTGATCCAATCGCTCTACGCCACCGGCCTCACCTTGGAATCCATCCGGCCGCTGTTGCAGAGCGATCCCGCGGAGGCCGACCGCCGCCTCGGGCAATGCCTGGAACAGTTCAACGGGACCATTCGCGATGTGCGCAACCACATCACCGGCCTCGCGCCGGCCGGGCTGCAGCGCCTGAGCTTTGCGGCGGCCGTGGAACTGTTTGTCCAGGAGCTGCGCGCGGGTCGCGAGCTGGAGTTTAAGTCCACGATTGACGAGGATGCGGCCTCCGCCCTGTCGCCCGAGAAAACCGTGGAAATCCTGCAGATTACCCGCGAGGCCATCAGCAACAGCCTGCGCCATGGCGGCGCCACCCGGATCAGCGTGCGGTTGCACCGCAACGGCCCCGAGGTGGGCCTGCTGGTGCAGGACAACGGGACGGGCTTCGATCCCGGCTCCCGCCCCGGTCAGGGTCACGGCCTGGGCAACATGCAGGCCCGCGCGGAACACCTCGGGGCGATTTTGCGCATCGACAGCCGGCCGGGCGATGGCACACGTGTGGTCCTGACCATTCCGGTCTCCTGATGCCATGACCAAGCCAAACCCCAAGCCCGTGCGGGTACTTTTGGTGGACGACAGCGAACTCGTCCGGGCCGGTCTGCGCACCCTGCTTAGCGCCGAAGCGCGCCTGAGCCTGGTCGGCGAAGCGGGCAACGTTGCCGGCGCTGTCGAGGCCAGTCTGCTGCACAAGCCCGATGTGGTGTTGCTGGATATCCGCCTGCCGGATGGCACGGGCTTCGATGCCTGCCGTCGCATCCTGCAGCGCCTGCCGGAGACCCGTGTCCTAGTGCTGACCTCCGTCGTGGACGACAACCTGGTGGACGAGGCCATCCGTGCCGGCACCCATGGCTATTTGCTCAAGGAGATCAATGCCCGCGGCTTGGTCCAGGCGATCCTCGATGTGGCCGAGGGCAAGTCCATCCTCGACCCGGCCATCACGGCGCGCGTCCTGCAACTAGTCCGCAGCGGGTCTGCATCCCACGGTGCAAATCTTGCAAGCCTATCAACCCAGGAGCAACGCGTTCTTGCCTGCATCGCCAATGGCAAGACCAACAAGGAGGCCGGGGCCGAACTTGGGTTGAGCGAAAAGACCGTAAAGAATTACTTGGGGAATATCTTCGAAAAGCTGCATGTGACGCGCCGGGCCCAAGCCGCTGCGCTTTACGCGCAAGAAAAACGTACTCCGGGATAGGGCCGTTAGACCCTATAATAAGTAGGGCCATATTACTGTCTATAAGCCTCTTATTACCCAGTTGGTTCTGTGCTAGCTTCCGAGTGTGAGATTTCTCCCACTCCACAAAACCCAGCAAGCGCGCGGCATGACGTTGGTCGAGGTGATGGTCTCAATCACCCTGATGGCCACGGTCATGCTGGCCTTCCTCGG
>JBIJDP010000104.1:0-6889 GCA_044344065.1 Opitutaceae bacterium | reverse complement strand
CCTGCGCCACGGACTCCAGCCCAACCTCGTCTTCGACCGTGATGCCACCGCCCAGCGGCAAAGCGATGCCCTCCGGTCGGTCGCACCCGTGAGCGTCAGCGTCGTCCGCGGCCAGCCCATCATCGAGCCCGGCACGCGGGTGAGCGCCGAGCAGTATGAAATGCTCCAGGCCTACCGGAAATTCCTGCGCGAGAGCAACGTCACCCAGCGCGACGAGGGCCTGCAGCTCTTCGGCCGCATCCTGCTCGTGCTCGCCATGGTCCTGGCCAGCGTCTTCTACGTGCGCCTGGAGGATCGCGAGACCTTCCAGAGCAACAGCCGGCTCGGCCTCCTCGCCCTCGTCGTCATCGTCAACCTCGCCCTCGTCCGGGCCGTGTACTCGCTGGGGGCCCTGGAGTTTTTCGCCCGGGACGTCGCGTGGTCCTCGATTCTGCCCTACGTGGCCCCGTCCGCCCTGGCCCCGCTCGTCGTCGCCATCCTGATTGATGCCGGCTCCGGCATCTTCATGGCACTGCTGATTTCGCTCTTCACCGGCGCCATCTACGGCAACCGGCTCGATGTCGTGGTGGTCACCTTCCTGGCCTCGATGGTCGCCATCTTCGCGGGCCGGGACGTGCGCCGCCGCAGCCGCGTGGTGCGGGCCGCGGGTTTCGGCGGCCTCACGGTCGCGCTCTTCGCCCTTCTCGTCGGCCTCGCCGACCAGCTCTCCGTGGACATCCTGCTCCGGCAGATGGGCGCCGGCCTGGTCTCCGGCGTGTTCACCGGCATCATCGTGGTCGGCGTGCTGCCCGTCCTCGAGGCCCTGTTCAAGCGCACGACCGACATCACGCTGCTCGAGCTCACCGACTTCAACCACCCGCTCCTCCGCCTCATGCAACTGGAGGCGCCCGGCACCTATCACCACTCGCTCGTGGTCGCGCAGCTCGCCGAGAACGCCGCCAGCGCCATCGGCGCCAATCCCCTGCTCGCCCGGGTCTGTGCACTCTTCCACGACATCGGCAAGACGTCGAAGCCCACCTACTTCATCGAAAACCAGCGCGACCAGGGCAACCCGCACGACGAGCAGAATCCCGCCCTCTCCGCGCTCATCATCAAGAGCCATGTGAAGGACGGCGTGGACCTCGCGCGCAAGCACCGCCTGCCCCGCGCCATCATCGACGTCATCCAGCAGCACCACGGCACCTCCCTCATCTCCTATTTCTACCAGCGGGCCAAGACCCGCAGCCGCCCCGGCACCGCCAGCCCCTTCGCCCCCGGGCTGGCGCCGGCCGTGGTGGAGGAAACCACCTACCGCTACGACGGCCCCCGGCCGCAATTCAAGGAAAGCGCCATCATCTCGCTCGCCGACGGGATCGAAGCCGCCTCGCGCAACCTGCGCCGCGTCTCGCCGCAGCACCTGGGCGAGCTGATCGAAACCATTTTCCGCGACCGCATCGCCGACGGGCAGCTGGACGAGGCCCCGCTGACCTTCGAGGAGATCGCCAAGATCAAGAGCAGCTTCACCTTCACGCTCCTCAACATGCTCCATTCGCGCGTGACCAATCCTCCCGGCGACAGCCCGGCCCTGCAGTCGCACGCCTGAACCGGCAGCCCGCATGTCCGCGCGTCCCCTCGCCATCGCCAACCGCCATCCCCGCCTCCGGCTGGATCGTCGCGCACTTGCCGACGTCATCGCGCTGCTCGATGCGAATGCCCCGCGTTTTCTCGGCGGTTGTCCGCCGGGTGAACTCTCGCTCGTCTTTCTGACCGATCCGGCTCTGGCACGTCTCCACGCCGACTTCCTGGATGACCCGACCACCACGGATGTCATCACCTTCGAGGGCGACCCCGCGCTCGGCTCCGCCGGCGAGATCTGCGTCTCCGCCGACACGGCCAACGCGTACGCCGAGCGCCACGGCCGCGATTTCAGCGCCGAGCTCACGCTTTACGTCATCCACGGCTGGCTGCACCTGGCCGGCTACGACGACCTCAAGCCCGCCAGGAAGCGCCGCATGCGCGCCGCCGAGGCCCGGGCCGTGCGCCTGCTCGCCGCGGCCGGGATCGCGCCGCGATTCCGGTTGGTCCGGAGCTGAGCAGAGCACGAGTTACCTCAGGACCAACTTCGGCACAGCTTGCACAGGTTGGATTTTTGGGCGGGGTTTCCTCCTTCGCCGAGCCTACGGAGGACAGGTCCTAACCCCGCCTTCCTTGTATCGCTGCGCTAGAATCCAATCTTTCTCGTTCTCTTTATCTTTCTCTTTCTCGGCTTGGGATAGTTGGCGCACGATTGCGACCGAGGGCGGTCGCGCTCCCAGGCGGGGATCCTCCCTTCGCCAAGGCTTCGGAGGACGCGGCGGAATCCCCGCCCTGCATCCATCTCCGACCTCCCCGCTGATTTATTTTGCCTCCCGACGGCTTTCTCCGACCCTACTCACCCGTCCATGCCTGATTCCCGTCTAGCTTCACTGCGTACCGCCTTCTTCACCGGCCTGCTGCTGGTCGCGCCCTTGGTGGTCACCATCTGGGCTCTGCGGGTGATCATCAGCTTCGTCGGCGGATCCATCACGCCGCTCTTCTCGCCATATCTGCCCCAGGCTCTCTCCCACCTGCCAAGCCTGGTGTGGGATATGATCGCCACCATCATCGTCCTGGGACTCGTCACCTTGCTCGGCTACCTTTCCGGCTACTTCTTCGGCCGGTATTTCGGCGGCATGGCCGAACGCCTGATCCAAGGCATCCCGGGTGTCGGGAGCTTCTACAACAGCGTCAAGCAGTTCATCGAGACGTTCGGCGCCAAGGACCGCACGCAGTTCAGCAAGGTCGTACTGGTGCAGTTCCCCCGTGGCGGCGCCTACACCATCGGCTTCGTCACGAACATGGGCCGGGGCGAGCCGCACAAGCACCTGCCCGAACCGCACTGGGCCGTCTTCGTCCCGACCTGCCCCAGCCCGGTCAACGGCTTCTTTTTCTACCTGCCGGTCAGCGAGATCATCGAGCTCGATATGTCCGTCGGCGACGGCATGAAGACCGTCATCTCCTGCGGCGCCGTGCTGCCGTCCTGGCCGCCGACCAAGCCGCCTTTCCTGCCCGGTCAGCGCCCCGGCGCGTAAACCCGCGCCCCTTCCCGGGGAACGTCCTGCCCATGCCCGGCCTCACGCTCCAGACCGATGCATTCGTCCTGCTGAAGCGTCCCCCGACCGATGCGTTTCAAGGCTGCACCGTGTTCTCCACCGAGCACGGCCCGCTGCACATCCTCCAGCGCCTGCCGAAAAAATCCGCCGCCAGCCAGGTCGTGCTCGATCTCTTCGACGAGGCCGCCTTCTTCCTCGAAAGCTCCAACCAGGGCCAGACCTGGTTCGTGAAGGAACTCCGCCTGCTCAGCCGCCAGACCGGGATCGGCCGCAGCTATGAAACCCTGCGCCTCGCCTCGGCCTTCGCCACGCTGATTGCCCGCAACCGCGTCTCCGAGGAAAGCCGCGCCCAGGTGGGCGAGTTGCTCCGCCAGGTATTCGCCGCCTTCACCACCAGCGACCGCCCGGACGCCGTCTATTTCAAGGCCCTTTACTGCTTCGCCCGCGACGAGGGCTATCCCGTCCGCCAGCAATGGCTGCCCACCCTGCCGGCCGACCTGCGCACCGTCGCCGAAAACCTGCTCCGCTCGCCCCTGGCCAGCCTTGAGCCGGCCGGGGGTCCGGATGCGAAATCCGACCTGCTGATCCGCCGCCTGGAGGAATATCTCCGCGGCCATACCGAGGTGCTCCTCGACTAGGCATGGAGTTCGACCTCGTCCAGCGCACCGCCGCCCTCAGCGTCGGCGAATTCGCGGAATTCACCCTCGGCCCGCACGATAGCGGCGGCGGCCCGCAGGGCATCTGGCGCGCCCAGCTCGGCACGCACTGGCACAACGAGCTGCGCAGCCAGGTCGCCGCCGGGAATCCCGCCGCCACCTTCGAGGTCCCCATCGCCGGCCGCATCGCGCACCAGGGCTGGACCCTCACCCTCAGCGGTCGCATCGACCAGATCGTCCCCGCCGTTTCTCAGCCCACAGATGACAAGCGCCCGGACGAACGCGGCGGAAAAATCGCGCCGCCGGTTACCCTGCGCGAAATCAAGACCGTCATGCGTCCGCTGCCGGCCGCCGAAGCCGAGCTCCGCGCCGAGTATCCCGGCTACTTTGTGCAGGTCGCCACCTACCTGGCCCTGCGCCGCATCGCCGATCCGGCGGCGAGCCTGCGGGCCGAGTTGCATTTTCTCGAGGCGGGCAGCGGACTCGCCCAAACCGTCGCCCTTACGCCGGCCGATGAAACTTCGGTCCGCGTGCAGCTTGAGCGGGTCGTCGAGTTCCTCAACCTGCGCTGGAAGGCCCGCGAGCGCCTCCGTCACCTCCGCTTCCGTCCCGCGTTCACCGCGTTGCGCCCTGGCCAGGAAGAGACGCGCGCGGAACTCACCGCCGCCTTCCAGCAGCATCCCGTCGTCCTCTTCGAGGCCCCCACCGGTTTCGGCAAGACCGGCGTGCTCCTCGAGTTCGCCCTCGGCCAGCTCCAGTCGGGCCACTTCGAGCGCGTCCTCTACCTCACGAGCAAATCCACCGGCCAGATCCAGGTCGTCCGCCAGCTCGCGGCCATGACCGCCCCAGGCCTTTGTCACGTAATACGTGACAAAGCCGGATCGTCGGCGGCGACTGCGCCCGTTGCGGGCGACACGCAATGTCACGCATTACGTGACAAGGGCCCGGCGGGAGCGATGGAGGTTGCGGCGCCGGCTGACGCCACTTCCGTCGCGGTCTGGCATGTGCGCAACAAGGCGGAGCATTGCGTCAATACGACCTTTCACTGCGTGCGCGACAGCTGCGGCTATCTTGACGGGGCGGAGACGCGCTGGGCGCGGAGCGGGCTCGCGCGATTTTACCTGCTGGAGAACCAGCCGAGCGACCTGGGAACCCTGCGGGCGGCCGGCAAGGAGGCGCGGATCTGTCCCTACGAAATCACCCGCGCGGCCCTGGCGTTCAACGACGTGTGGATCGGTGACTACAACTACGTCTTCGCTCCCGCCAACCGCGGGTTGTTCTACCTCCAACCCGGCTTTGATCCGGCGCGCACGCTGCTCATCATCGACGAGGCCCACAACCTGCCCTCGCGGGTCGCGGACGCCCATTCGCACGCGCTGCGCGCGGCCGACGCCCGCGCCGTGCTGGCGGAACTCGACCACCTCCAGGCCCCGCGGCCGTTGCTGCGGGCCTGGGAAAGTCTCACCCGGCTGGTGTCAGCGTTATTGCCGGCCGATTCCCTCGATCCCGCGCTCGAGGCCGATCTGGGCGAAACCCTCGACACCGTGGCCGCGCAGCTCGCCACGCAACCGCTCGATTACGCCGCGCTCGGCCCGGTTTTCAGCGACCAACTGTGGCGCACGCCGGTCCTCGCCGAATGGCTGCGGGATGCGCGCCTCACCAAACTGCTCTGGTGTCCGCGCGAGGGCGAACTCGCCTTCACCTGCATCGACGCCGCCCCGGCCATCGGCGAGACGCTTCGCGCCTACGGCGGCGTGGTCTTTGCGTCGGCGACGCTGACCCCGGCGGACAACTTCGTCGAAAACATCGGACTGGGTGATATCGGATTGCGGACACCGGAAACCGGAAAGCTCCAGCCATCATATTCCGACCTGTCCGGTATCCGGCTTCCCCAATCCGTTATAGAGCTGCATCGCGCGACCACGCCCTGGCGCGACCACGCCTACGACGTGGCGGTGGATGCGCGGGTGGACACCACCTTCCAGCATCGTTCCCGCTATTTCGCCACCACCGCCGCCACGGTTACGACACTTTCGGCGGCGGCGCGCGGACCGGTCGCGGTCTTCTTCCCCAGCTATGCGTATGCCGAGGCCGTGCAGCGCGCCTTGGACGAGGCCGGCGGCCTGCTGCGCGTGGCGCTCCAGCCGCGGCTGCACGAACTCGCGGCGCAAACCGCGTGGGTGGAGGAATCGCTCGCCTTCACCGATGCGCTCTTCCTCGTGCTTGGCAGCAGCTTTGCCGAGAGCATTGATCTGCTCGGTGGACGCGTGAGCCACGCGATGGTCGTCGGTCCGGCGCTCCCCGAGGTCAACGCCGTGCAGCGCGCCCGTCTCGCCGAGTACAGCCCGCTCGGACGGGCCGCAGCCTTCCGGCGGGTTTACCAGATCCCGGGCATGCAAAAGGTGAACCAGGCCCTCGGCCGGTTGGTGCGCGCCCCCGGCCAGCACGCCAAGGTGCTGCTCCATTGCCGGCGTTTCATCGAGCCGTCCTATGCGAGCCTGCTCGCGCCGGATTACCAGATGTTCACCGAGATCGCCACGGACGCCGCTCTGCAGGACTGGCTGCGCCCGGCGGCTAGTTAGTAGATGGGGGTATGACGGGCGGTTCCACCATCAGCGATGGAACCTTTAGCTCGCTGGTGAACCGGACGCGCTCCCGATAGGTCATCCGCACCAGCTCCGCCTCATCGAGCGCCTTGGCCGCTTCAAGTGACGGATGATGATGCCCCTTGACCCGCGGCAGGGCGCGATAAGTCAGCGTGTCCTGGGATATCCCCACCGTGGCGATGCTGGTGGTGTATTTTGTCAGCCATTGCCCCCGGTCGACGTGATTGCGGGAACGGTTGATCAGCAGGTATTGGGGAAACCAGCCAACATTGGCCTGACGCACGCCCAACAGATAAACGGCCATGCCCAAAACGGTGTCCGAGAGAAACACGGGGTGATGGCGGATGTAGGTTACCTGCAGTTGCTCCCCGTTTTTTTCCAGATGCGCGATTCGCTCACCCGCACTGCCACGCCGGATTCTCGGGCCGGGCTCGAGCGATATCTTGGTGGTTGATTCCAATTCCATGATCGCAAACTGGGCCTTCATGGTGAATTCGGCCGGTTCGGCCAGCAGCCG